>CABUBS010000077.1 GCA_902489855.1 uncultured Collinsella sp. | reverse complement strand
TGCGGCTCACAGCATGGCTGGAAGGAATACGCGACGATTGAACGGCAAGGTGCGGTGCTTGGGGAAGCTGCTAATCGAGTCCGGAGAACGAAGGATAAGCGCTCTCGCCGTGCTGACTGGCATCCAAGCCCAGCGCCTCATCGGCCTCGTCCACGCGCAGGCTGCCGCGGAACAGCGCCTTGACCACCGCGGCAATCACCAAGTCGAGCACCAGCACAATAGCGACCGTCACCACAATGCCCAGGATTTGCGAGATGAGCAGCGACATATCACCCGTGTAGAACAGGCCGCCCTTACCGGTCCACGAAAGCTCCGGCACGCAGAACAGGCCCGTGAGCACGCCGCCCAAGATGCCGCCGATACCATGGCAGCCAAACGCGTCGAGCGCATCGTCGTAGCCGAACTTGGTCTTGAGATGGCTGATGGCCAGGTAACAGACGGGAGAGACGATCAGGCCCATGACCAGCGCCGCCCACGGCTCGACAAAGCCCGCGCCCGGCGTGACCACCACAAGGCCCGCAACCAGACCGGTGCTGGCGCCCACCAGCGTGGGACGACCGGTGTGCACGCGCTCGACGGCAAGCCACGAGACCATGCCCGCCGCGCTGGCCGTCACGGTGTTGAGGATGGCGAGCGCCGCCACGGCGTCGGCCTTAAACTCGCTGCCGCCGTTAAATCCAAACCAGCCAAACCAAAGCAGGCCGGCGCCCAGTGCTACAAACGGCACGTTATGCGGACGATAGCTCACCATGCCAAAGCCGCGACGACGGCCGAGCATTAAGCAGAGAATCAGGCCCGTAAGACCGGACGAAATGTGCACCACGTCGCCGCCGGCAAAGTCGAGCGCTCCGATGATGTCGCCGATAAAGGAGCCATCGCCGCCCCAAACCATGTGGGCGAGCGGCGCGTAAACCACGAGCAGCCAAATGCCCAGGAAAGCCGTCATGACACCAAACTTAACGCGACCTGCCAGGCTGCCCGTGACGATAGCGGCGGTGATCATGGCAAACGCCATCTGGAAGGCGATGTTGATGATCTGAGGATAGACGGCACCGTCCGTGGCATTGCCCTCGGCCGCCTGCAGCACCTGGTTGAGCACCGGTAGGCACAGCAACTGGTCAAGGCCTCCAATAAACGGGCTGGAACCGTCGCCGCCGTAGGCCAGCGACCAGCCAGCAACAATCCACAGTACACCAACCAGGCCAATGGCGCCAAAGCACATAAGCATGGTGTTGATGACATTTTTGCGCCTGGACAGGCCGCCATAGAAAAACGCCAGACCCGGTGTCATTAAAAACACGAGCATGGTGCAGATGAGCATAAACGTTGTCGATCCCGTATCGTACATTCGCTCCCCCTTGGTCGCATGAACGTTGTCGGCGCTCATGATGCGGCCGAGGGCCAACTGGTGTAGACCAGATACGGCGTTGTTAAACGCTGCGTTGTCGAATGGAAACGGTGCCGCAATCTTGGAAACGGCACGGCAACGGGCGCGAAACGAACGGGAAACGTGCGAACGAGAAGGGCGCGCTTGGCTCCGTTCTGGCTAGCGGCGGAACAGCTCGCGGGCTCGGTCGCGGAGGTCGGTAGCTCGGATGACGCCCTCGTAGCGATTGATGCGCAGACGCGGGAAGGCGTTAAAGAAGCGCAGGTCACGACGGCTGAGCGACACACTCGGCACCGGACGGCTCATGCGCTTGCCGGTACGGAGACGGGTGAGCGACGGACGGGGCACGCTCGGCGCGGCATCGGCCACGCGGCGGGCAGCGAGCGCCAGGCCGCGAGCACCATCCGAGATAAACGTCGGCATCGAAGCCTTCTCGCGCAGGGCATCGAGCGCCGCGTCGCCCAGCTCGGCCAGCCAAGCGTTAACGGCGCGACCGCGGATATGCGTCTGCGCCACCGAGTCAATCGCCGAATCGGGAATACGTTCGAGCATAGAGTCGGAGGCGTCGGCAAGCGACTCATTGATGCGGTCGGCAAGGTCGGCACGCACACGCTCAAGCTGATCGGACAGGCGGCGCCAGCTGGCCAACGAGCACACCGCATCGACCATCATCGCGACCGCGACGATAAAGGCGGACAGCCGCACAATCAGCACCGGCAGATGGCCAAGCAGCCCCAGCAATGCCGGCTCCACTAAACGGCAAATACACAACGCACCCAAGCCAAACGCGCAGGCCCAGTACAGGCAGATGCGTCCGTGCAGGTTAAACGGCAGATGCGAGTAATCCCAAAACCGGGCACCCGTCGTTTTTTCCAACAGCACGCCCACGCTATATTCGATCACGCTGCATACGAGCGCGGCAGCGACAAACTGGCTCGAGGCATCCGGAATCCCGCGCAACAGCAGCCAGCAGGCAATGCCGCCCGCGCCATAGATTGGGCAGCACGGCCCCAGCAAAAAGCCGCTGTTGGCAAATCGTCCGTGATTAAGCATGGCGCAGACTGTCGACTCCCATGCCCAGCCGCAAAACCCGTAAAAGGCAAACGAGAGCACCAGCGCCGAGAGTGGGCAGGCGGCAAGCGTCGCGCCGCCAAATGCCATGTCGATCGCGGTTCCCACCGTCTACTCACTCCTCTTTTCACTCGATTCGCTGCTCACGCCATCGTCCGGCTCGTCCTTGCGCGGTAGACGGCCGGCGACCGTCTCGCGCAGCGCGCACCATTTATCTGCCAGGCATACAATCCAAGCCTCACGACACGTCGGCGGCACTGGCACCAGCGGAAACATATGCCGCACGATGATATTCCGCTCGCGCGACGTCAGCTCAAAATCTTCCTCCGCACGTGCCAGGGCAAAAAACGGATGGCGAAAGCCATGCAGCCGATGGCTTGGGTCGGGATCGTGCCAGTCATAGAGAAAGTAATCGTGCAGCAGGGCCCCGCGCAGCAACGAGGCGCGGTCAACCGAGACACCGACGCGGCCCAAGCGCTCGGCAAAGGACAGACTTGCCCGCGCCACCGAGGTCACATGCGTATACACCGTCACATCGCCATGCTGGATAAACTCGCGCGTCAGGTCCAAACGGCCCGCCTGTGCCAGTTGACGGGCAGCATGGTCCACTTCGCACGCGATTTTCTCGGCACGAACGACATCGGACATGCTGCCTCCTTCCAGCGACTCACGGCGACAAGCCACGGCCTGCGCACAATCGATAAAAACATCATGGAACACATCAGTATGGCATCGGACAAAACGTTTTGCCCCGCCAGTTGGCGAATTACCGCGCCGCCGTCACATATCAAACGCCAAAATGTGCGAGACTGTTTTGTGCAATTGTGCCGGCCGAGGGAGCGCCGGTGCTCGATTCGCATGGAGTAACCCACAACGATGCTGCTTACGCAAACGACAACGCCCGAGGACGTCAAGGCTCTCGATCGCGCCGAGCTCCCGCTGCTCTGCGGCGAGATCCGTCAGGCAATCCTCGAAAGCTCCGCCGCCGTCGGCGGGCACGTTGCCCCCAACTTGGGCGTCGTTGAGCTTACGGTTGCGCTTCATCGCGTGTTTAACTCCCCCATCGACAAGATTGTCTTTGACGTTTCGCACCAGACCTACGCCCACAAGGCGCTGACGGGGCGCGCGTACACTTATATCGATCCGGAGCGTTATGGTGAGGCTTCCGGCTTTGCCAATCCCGACGAGTCCGAGCACGACCTGTTCGCCATGGGCCATACCTCCACGTCGGTGAGCCTGGGCTGCGGCCTTGCCCACGCGCGCGACCTGGCGGGTGACGCGTACAACGTCATCACCATCATTGGCGACGGCTCGCTTTCGGGCGGCTTGGCGTTTGAGGGCTTCAACAATGCCGCCGAGCTCGATAGCAACCTGATCATCATCGTCAATGACAACGACCAGTCCATCGCCGAAAACCACGGTGGCCTGTATCGCAATCTGGCCGAGCTGCGCGCCAGCAACGGCACCTGCGAGCGCAACGTTTTCCGCGCGATGGGGCTCGACTACCGCTACCTGGACGCCGGTAACGATGTGTTAGCCCTCGTCGACGCGCTGCAGGAAATGCGCAATATCGATCATCCCATCGTACTGCACGTCTCCACCTCCAAGGGCAAGGGCTTTGAGCCGGCCCAGAGCGACCCCGAGCGCTGGCACCACGTGGGTCCATTTGACATGGCGACCGGCCGCAAGCTCTGCCCGGGCCATCCAAGCGAGCCTGCGCCGCGTACCTATGCCGACATTACGGGCGAGGCGCTCAGCGCCGCCATCGAGCGCGATCCGCAGGTCGTGGGCATCACGGCCGCCACGCCCTACATCATGGGCTTTACACCCGAGCTTCGCGCTGCCGCCGGCAAACAGTTTGTTGACGTGGGCATTGCCGAGGAGCACGCCGTCACCTTTGCCACCGCGCTTGCGCGCTCGGGCGCCAAGCCAGTCTTTGGTGTGTACGGCACGTTTTTGCAGCGCGCCTACGACGAGCTGTGGCACGACCTGTGCCTCAACGACGCCCCCGCAACCATCCTGGTATTTGGCGCGTCGATCTTTGGCACCACATCCGAGACGCATCTCTCGTTCTTTGATATTTCCATGCTGGGCGGTCTTCCCAACATGCACTACTTGGCGCCGGCCTGCATGGAGGAATATCTGTCCATGCTGAGCTGGTCGCTCGATCACCGCGAGCATCCTGTGGCGATTCGCGTGCCCGGCATTGGCCTGGTAAGCCGCCCCGACTTGGCGCCTGCCGAGGACGCCGATTACGGTGTCGCGCGCTACAACGTGGTGCGCCAGGGCCGCGACGTGGCCGTGCTCGCGCTCGGCGATTTCTTTGAGCTGGGCGAGCGCGTTGCAAACCGCTTGGCTGCCGAGTACGGCATCGAGGCCACGCTCGTCAACCCGCGCTTTGCGACCGCGAGTTCCTCGACAGCCTTGCCGCCGAGCATCGCGTTGTCGTCACCCTCGAGGACGGCATCTTGGACGGCGGCTGGGGCGAGCGCGTGGCGTGTTACCTGGCCTGCACGCCCGTACGCACACGCACCTTCGGCATCGCCAAGGGCTTCCCCGACCGCTACGACCCCAACGAGTTGCTCGCGCAGAACGGCATGACGGTCGAGAACATGGCCGCCGAAGCCGTAAGGCTACTCAACAAGTAAGAAAACCTCCGCAAGGAAAGCACCCCCCCTGCGGAGGTTTTTGTTTTCGCGACGCGATTATCTCAATCTGTAACATCTAGGGCCCGAATTCCCGTCTAACTGTTACAGATCTAGACAAGACGTCTTAGTCCCTGACCTTTGTCTCAATCTGTAACAGATAGAGACCTTTTGTCCGTCCAGATGTTACAGATCGAGACATTCGAATTCCCCTGAAGAGAAAATCTCGATCTGCAACAGTTAGAACCCATTTCCTCGTCTACCTGTTACTGATTGAGACAAAACAGCGAGGCGGGCCGTCCGAAAAGCACTATCTCAGCAGCAACAACCGACGTTTGTCCAGATAAAACCTGCCAAAATAAACCTGTCCCTTTTTGGTAGGTAGAATTACCCATAAGGTAAGTATGTTTCTGAGTTATTTCGTGTTGACCCATTTGAGCGCGATAGGGTATAACTCTACTCAACCGCTAGGGATTTTATTGAGAAAGGTGTTCTACCATGAGCAAGAACCTCTCCCAGCAGGTCGTTCTCGACCGCCGCGGCTTCGTTGCCGCCACCTTCGCAACCGTCGCCGGCCTTGGTCTTGCCGGCTGCTCCGACACCAGCGCCGAGGCCGACAAGGGTTCCGCCGCCGGCTCCTCCAAGGGCTCCGAGGATACCGAGGTTTCCGCTACGCTCGACGCCAAGGCATTCGACAAACTCGTCGACAACGGCCCCAAGGCCGATGACGATACCATCGCCGCCAGCACCTGGGCCACGGCCGTCAAGGACGCCGGCGTCTTTAAGATCGGTGGCGTTCAGACTTCCACGCTCTTCTCCCTCCTCAACGAGAAAGACGGTCAGACCCGCGGCTTCGACGCCGGCATCGCGCAGCTTCTGTCCAACTACATCCTGGGCGAGAACAAGGTCGAGATCACCCAGGTGACCTCGGACACGCGCGAGTCCGTCCTGCAGAACGGCCAGGTCGACGCTGTCTTTGCCACCTACACCATCACTGACGAGCGCAAGAAACTCGTCTCCTTTGCCGGTCCCTACTACTACACCCAGCAGGCTATCCTAGTGCTCGCCGACAACGACGACATCAAGAGCGTCGACGACCTGGCCGATAAGAACGTCGCCGTCCAGTCCGGCTCCAACGGCCCCGCCATCCTGGAGGAGTTCGCCCCCAAGGCCAGCCAGCAGGAGTTCAAGACCGACGAGGAGGCCCGCCAGGCACTCCAGCAGGGCCGCGTTGACGCCTACGTCATCGACAACAACATGCAGCAGAGCGCCCTGGTCCGCGAGCCCGGTAAGTACAAGATCGCCGGCAAGCCCTTCGGCAGCAAGGAGCCCTATGGCATCGGCCTGCCGCTCGATTCCGACGGTGTCGCCTTTGTCAACGACTTCCTTAAGAAGATCGAGGACGACGGCACTTGGACCGAGCTGTGGCAGATCTGCATCGGCGACCGCACGGGCGACACCAATGTTCCCGAGCTGCCCGAGATCGGCGCCTAGGCAGCGAGCCTGGTAACGGCCGCAACGAAACCATATGGAAACGCACGATGCGCTTTATTGCGGTAAACTGTTTCCTCACAGAGTTGTCGGGGCTTCCGTACACACGGGAGCCCCTTTCCTTATCGGCGGGAGGTCCGCATGAGTCTCTTCGAGCTCTGGTCGCTCTATGGCCAGAACTATATCGACGCGCTGCTAGCAACCTGGGGCATGACGCTTGAGTCGTTTGCCATCGCCATGGTGCTGGCCGTCGCCGTCACCGTGATGCGCGTGTCGCCGCTCAAGCCGCTGCGCGTCTTTGGCGACCTATATGTCCAGGTCTTCCGTAACATCCCCGGCATCGCGCTGCTCATCATCGTCGTCTATGCGCTGCCGCCGCTCAAGGTCGTCCTGCCCTACCGCACCTGCGTTATCGTCGCCACGGTCCTTTTGGGCTCGGCCTTTGGCTCCGAGAACTTTATGAGCGGCATCAACACCGTCGGCGTCGGCCAGGTGGAAGCCGCCCGCTCGCTGGGCATGAGCTTTAGCCGTATCCTCGCCAAGATCGTGATTCCGCAGGCACTGCGCTCGAGCGTGCTGCCCATGACCAACCTCTTTATCGCCGTCATGCTCACCACCGCGCTCGGCAGCCAGGTGCCGCTTAAGCCGCAGGAGCTCACCGGCGTGGTGAGCTACATCAACACGCGCTCGCTCGGCGGCGTCGCCGCGTTCTTTATCTCGGCGCTCGGCTACCTGGGCACGGCCTTTGTGGTGAGCCACATTGGCAACTACATCGATAGGAAGGTGAGGATCCTCCGATGAGCAAGCACTCCTCCCCTGCGCTTACCATGCGCGATGCGCTCTACGAGGCTCCCGGCCCCAAGATGCGCGCCAAGATTCGCATCGGCACCGCCATCTCGCTTGTTGCCGTGGCCGCACTCGCCGTCCTGGTACTGCAGCGCTTTTATGTGACCGGTCAGCTTTCGGTCCACTATTGGTATTTCTTTACGCACCTCACCACCTGGAAGTTCCTGCTTGCCGGCTTTGAGGGCACCGTTAAAGTCGCACTCACCGCTGGCGCCATCGCGCTGGTACTGGGCTTAGCCCTCATGCTCGGCCGCACCAGCGACATTAAGCCGCTGCAGTTGGTCTGCCGCGTGCTCACCGATTTCTTCCGCGGCGTACCGAGCCTGCTGTTCATCTATTTCTTCTTTTTGGTGCTGCCCCAGTACAAAATCGCGCTGCCGTCGTTTTGGATGCTCACGCTCCCCGTCGCGCTCGCCGCAGCCGGCGTACTTGCCGAGATTTTCCGCGCCGGCGTCAATGCCGTGCCGCGCGGTCAGGTCGAGGCAGCCCAGGCGCTCGGTCTCTCCAAGGCCAAAATCACCTTTAAAATCGTGTTGCCGCAGGCTATTCGGTTTATCATTCCGTCCTTGATTTCGCAGCTTGTGGTCGTGGTCAAAGACACCACCGTCGCCTACGTGGTGAGCTACCCCGACCTCATGCAAAATGCCCGCGTGCTCATTACCAACTACGACGCCCTCGTATCGGTCTACCTGGTGATCGCGGTCATCTACATCCTCATCAACGTCGCGATTAACAAGGCCGCTGTCTACGTTTCGCACAAGACCGGTGCGACCATCATCCGCTAACGCTTTACCATTTCGAGTCATAAGGAGCCGAGCACCATGGCACAGAGCACCTCTTCCACCGGCAATCAGCCGCTGATCGAGCTCAGGCACGTCGATAAGCACTATGGCGATCTACACGTCCTCAACGACATCAATCTCTCGGTCGACCGCGGCGAGGTCGTCGTTGCGATCGGTCCCTCGGGCTCGGGCAAGTCGACCATGTGCCGCACCATCAACCGCCTGGAAACCATCGACTCGGGCGAGATCCTCATCGAGGGTGAGCCCCTGCCGCAGGAAGGCAAGGATCTTGCCCGCATGCGTGCCGAGCTGGGCATGGTATTTCAGCAGTTCAACCTGTTTGCACATATGACCGTACTGCAGAACGTCATGCTGGGACCGGTCGATGTGCTGGGCGTCTCCAAGGAGGAAGCTCGTGAGCGCGCCATGGACCTGCTGGGCCGCGTGGGCGTTGCCGAGCAGGCCGATAAGGTGCCCGCACAGCTCTCGGGCGGCCAGCAACAGCGTGTAGCCATCGCACGTTCGCTTGCCATGCAACCCAAGGCCATGCTTTTTGACGAGCCCACGAGCGCCCTTGACCCCGAAATGATCAACGAGGTGCTCGAGGTCATGGTCCGTCTGGCCCAGCAGGGCATGACGATGATCGTCATCACGCACGAGATGAACTTCGCCCGCCGCGTGGCCGACCGCGTCGTGTTTATGGCCGACGGCCAGATCGTGGAAACCGGCACACCCGACGAGTTCTTCGACCACCCCCAGACCAAGCGCGCCCAGGACTTCCTCAACTCCATTAAGGGCCACTAACCCAATTGCCATCTTCGTTCGCCCTGACCATCCAAACTCGAAGGCTACACCTATGATCGGAACTCGCACTTCATCGTCCTACACCCCGCATGTCGACGTCGCCCCCGCCGACCGTCCGCTCATCCTGGTGGCGCCGCGCTGGGAAGAGGCGAAGCCGTTTTTGAGCGAGACGCTCTCCCCCAACGAGGAGATCGCGAGCGTCTTTGTCGATGCCATCCTTGCCGCCGGCGGCCTGCCGCTGCAGATGTCCATTACCGAAGATATTGAGGTTATCCGTCATTACGTCGATATCGCCGACGGCATCGCCATTCCCGGCGGCCCCGATGTCAATCCCAAACGTTGGGGCGATGATCGACCCTACGACCCCACCCTCTGCTGCGAGATCCGCGATAGCTTTGAGTTTAAGCTGGTCGGCGAGGTGCTCCGCGCCAAAAAGCCGCTCTTTACCACCTGCCGCGGCACGCAGCTGCTCAACGTCGCCACCGGCGGCACCCTGTGCATGGACGTGCCGAGCCTGGGCGCTCGCGAGGGCCGCACGCAGTGGCGCCATACCCACGTGCTCAACGACCCCGTGCATCCCGTCGAAGTCGTGCCGGGCTCGCTGCTGGAGCGCGCGGTTGGCGGGCACAGGCTGATCCAGACCAACTCCGCGCACCACTGCTGCGTGGAGCGTCTGGGTAAAAGCACGCGCTTGGTCGCCAAAGCAACCGACGGCGTTCCCGAGTGCATCGAAGTCGAAGGCCAGCCGTTCTGCCTGGGCGTACAATGGCACCCTGAGTACACGTGGAAGACGCTCGAGACCGACTTTAACCTGTGGAAGTCGTTTGTCGATATGAGAAGATCGGCGCTAATTA
>CABUBS010000076.1 GCA_902489855.1 uncultured Collinsella sp. | reverse complement strand
GGGGTGGCTTTGTAAAGCCGTTTGTCTCCACCCGCGTAGCGGGTGGTTTAAAGCTGGCCGCTGCGCGGCCAGCGGACTAAAGTCTTGAACAAAAGGGCCCCGCTACCGTAACGGCAGCGGGGCCCTTTAAGCTATGAGCGATATCGCTTAGAGCTTGATGTCGATGTCGACGCCAGCGGGGAGGTCGAGACGCATGAGCGAATCAACGGTGCCCGAGGTGGGGTCGAGAATGTCGATGAGGCGCTTGTGGGTGCGCATCTCGAACTGCTCACGGGAGTCCTTGTTCATGTGCGGCGAGCGGATAACCGTGTACAGGTTGCGCTCGGTGGGCAGGGGGACAGGACCGGAAACGCGAGCGCCGGTCTTCTGAGCGGTCTCGACGATGAGCTTCGCGGACTGATCGACGACCTCGTGATCATAGCCCTTGAGGCGAATGCGGATCTTCTGGGTAGCCAACTTAAACCTCCAAAGAGTGCGAGAGATGTTCTCGCAGGATTACGTAACAGGGAGCTCGAACTTAGGCGTTCTTGCTCATGACCTCGTCCACGATGGACTTGGGCGCAGGCTCATAAGAGTCGAACTGCATCGTGTAGGATGCACGGCCCTGGGTCTGGGAGCGAAGGTCGGTAGCGTAACCGAACATCTCGCCCAGCGGCACCTTGGCACGGATGAGCTTGCTGTTCTTGCGATCCTCCATGCCCTCGATCTTGCCGCGGCGACCGGAGAGGTTGCCCATAACGTCGCCCATGTACTGCTCGGGGGTCTCGACCTCGACAGCCATGATCGGCTCGAGCAGCTGCGGGTCGGACTTCTTGAGGGCGTCCTTGATAGCCATGGAACCGGCGATCTTGAAGGCGGCCTCGGAGGAGTCGACCTCGTGGTAAGAACCGTCGAACAGGGTGACCTTGACGTCGAGGACCGGGAAGCCGGCGATAACACCGGTGTTCAGGGCCTCCTGGATGCCCTTGTCGATGGACGGGATGTACTCCTTGGGCACGACGCCGCCGACGATAGCGTTGACGAACTCGTAGCCGAAGCCCTCCTCCATCTTCTCGAGCTTGATGACGGCGTGGCCGTACTGACCGCGACCGCCGGACTGACGGACGAACTTGCCCTCAGCCTTCTCGACATCGTGACCAGCGGTCTCGCGGTAGGCGACCTGGGGCTTACCAACGTTAGCGTCAACCTTGAACTCACGGAGCAGACGGTCGACGATGATCTCGAGGTGCAGCTCGCCCATGCCGGCGATGATGGTCTGGCCGGTCTCGTGGTTGGTGGACACCTGGAAGGTCGGGTCCTCCTCGGCGAGCTTGGTCAGAGCAAGGGACATCTTGTCCTGCTCGGCCTTGGTCTTGGGCTCGATGGCAACGTCGATAACGGGCTTAGCGAACTCGATCTTCTCGAGGACGATCTCCTTGCCCTCGGCGCACAGGGTGTCACCGGTGGTGGAATTCTTGAAGCCGACGCAAGCGACGATGTCGCCAGCGGCAGCGTCGTCACGGTCGATACGCTCGGCGGCGTTCATCTCGAGGATGCGGCCGAGGCGCTCGCGCTGACCGTTGGAAGCGTTGACCACGTAGGAGCCGGACTCGGCGCGGCCGGAGTAAACGCGGACATAGGTGAGCTTACCGACGAACGGGTCGGTCATGATCTTGAAGACCAGGCCGGAGAAGGGCTCGTCGAAGGAAGGATGACGCTGGATCTCCTCGCCGGTGTCCGGATCGGTACCGGTGACGGCCTCAACGTCGAGCGGGCTGGGCAGGTAGTCGACGACAGCGTCGAGCAGCTCCTGGACGCCCTTGTTCTTGTAGGCGGAGCCCACGAAGACGAGGTTGAGCTCGTTGGCCAGAACGCCCTTGCGCAGAGCAGCCTTGAGCTCCTCGACGGTGAAGTCCTCCTCCATGAGAATCTTCTCCATGAGCTCGTCGTCAAAGCTGGCAGCAGCGTCGAGGAGCTCCTCGCGCTTGGTGGCAGCGATGTCGGCAAACTCAGCCGGGATCTCGTCCATCGGCTCGGGGTAGGTCATGCCCTTCTCGTCGGCCTTGAAGTCCCATGCAGTCATGGTGACCAGGTCGATGACGCCCCAGAAGTTGTCCTCGGCGCCCATCGGGACCTGAGCGGCCACGGCGTTAGCGTCGAGACGATCCTTCATGGTCTCGATAGCGTTGAAGAAGTCAGCGCCCACGCGGTCATACTTGTTGATGAAGGCGATACGGGGGACGTTGAAGGTAGAAGCCTGACGCCAAACGGTCTCAGACTGGGGCTGAACGCCGGCAACGGCGTCGAAGACGGCGACAGCGCCATCGAGGACGCGCAGGCAGCGCTCGACCTCAGCGGTGAAGTCAACGTGGCCCGGGGTGTCGATGATCTGGATGCGGTAGTCCTTACCGTCCTTGTTCCAGAAGCACGTGGTAGCAGCGGAGGTAATGGTTACGCCGCGCTCCTGCTCCTGAACCATCCAGTCCATGGTGGCAGCGCCCTCATGAACCTCACCGATCTTGTGGGTCTTACCGGTGTAGTAAAGAATACGCTCGGTCGTGGTGGTCTTACCGGCATCGATGTGGGCCATGATGCCGATGTTACGGGTATCGGAAAGCTTGTACTTAGGCTTAGCCATGTTAGTTCCTTACCTTAACTTACCAACGATAGTGAGAGAACGCGCGGTTGGCCTCGGCCATCTTGAAGACGTCCTCACGCTTCTTGACGGAAGCGCCCAGGCCGTTGGAAGCGTCGAGGATCTCGTTGGCGAGACGCTCGGCCATGGTCTTCTCCTTGCGAGCGCGGGAGAAGTTGACGATCCAGCGGATACCCAGAGCGGTGGAACGACGGGAGTTGACCTCCATCGGAACCTGATAGGTAGCGCCACCGACACGCTTGGGCTTAACCTCGAGCGTGGGCTTGACGTTGTCCATAGCCTTCTTGAAGGTAGCGAGAGCGTCGCCACCCTCGGACTTCTCGGCAACGATCTCGAAAGCGGTGTAAACGATGCGCTCAGCGGTGGCCTTCTTGCCGTCAAGAAGGACCTTGTTGATGAGCTGAGTCACCAGGCGGTTGTTGTAAACGGCGTCAGGCTGAACCTCACGACGATTAGCTGCTGCACGACGCGGCATGTGAAATCTCCTTAAGTGTCTACCGTGCGGCGCTTAGGCGGCACACGGCGAAAGTATCAAAACGTTATCTGGCTTATTTAGCCTTGGGGCGCTTAGCACCGTACTTGGAACGGGCCTGCATACGGTTCTGGACCGGAGCAGCGTCGTAGGCGCCACGGATGACGTGATAACGGACACCAGGGAGGTCACGGACACGACCGCCGCGGACGAGCACGATGGAGTGCTCCTGCAGGTTGTGGCCCTCACCCGGGATGTAAGCAGTAACTTCGATGCCGTTGACAAGGCGAACACGGGCAACCTTACGAAGAGCCGAGTTCGGCTTCTTGGGGCTCGTGGTGAAGACGCGGGTGCACACGCCGCGCTTCTGGGAGTTGTGCTGCAGAGCAGCGTTCTTGGACTTCTTGGGCACGGAACGACGGCCCTGGCGAACCAGCTGGTTAATAGTAGGCAAAGCGTACTCCTTCTCGAATGATTCCAGCTTTCTGTAAAGTGCAACGGCTTGAATCGAGGGGTCAGCATCCCCCTACGAAACACGCAGTTCGATAGGATACGTGCCGTTAGCTGTGCCGTCAACAGACCACGCCGCCGGGCGTATCCCAAAATAGCTATATTTCCGCAAAGCCTACACAAAAGGAATCCCCTCCTGTGCGCGGGGGCGGATTCCCGGCACGGGCGGCAGGGGGGTTAAGTTTGCTGCTCTACAGTCCTGGCTCGCACGGAGAGCACATTAAGTGCTCTCCGGCTCGTGCGGAACTCGCGATCGACCTTATATGCCTGCCGCCGGGCAGCGGGGCTCCCGCACAACGGGACCTCGGTTGGGTTCTGTCCCTTTGGCAGTCGCTTCGCTTCTGCCCACCCTGGCTGATGCGGTGGTTTGGCGTTGGAACGGTTCTTTCTGATATATGCTGGTTGCGGCTCTTCTTTTCGGGAGGGGCCGCTTTTTGTTGTAAGGGGGATGGCCCGTGGCTGATGATTTGGTTCGTTCTGAGCTGCTTTCCGTGGATTGGAATGATGAATGGATGCGCCTGCAGGCTACTCGGCATCGGGCTGATGACTCTTTTGAGTGGGACAAAAGAGCCCGGCATTTTCGGCCGCTTGAGACTGCTCCGTATGCCCGGGATTTTATGAAGCTGTTGGCGCTCCAGCCTGGTGAGTCGGTGCTTGATATGGGGTGTGGGGCTGGGTCGATTGCTATTCCGCTTGCGCAAGCCGGGCATCCTGTGATTGCGGCTGATTTCTCTCCTGCTATGCTGGGCACCCTTGATGCTGGTATTGAGTATTACGGGCTTGAAGGCCACATTACGCCGCTTGAGCTTGCCTGGGATGATGATTGGGACCTAGTTGGGCCGATCGCGAAAGCGGTTGATGTTGCCTTTGCCAGTCGTTCGGTCACCACGACCAACCTCAAAGGTGCGCTTGCCAAGCTTGATCGTACGGCTCGTCGGCGTTGCGCTGTCACGATGGTCGCTAACTCCAGCCCGCGCTATGACCTGCACTTGATGAATGCCATCGGTGCCTCGGTTACCTGCAGTAATGGCTTTGTGTATGCCTTTAATATCCTCATTCAGATGGGTGCCCTGCCGCAGGTCACGTACTTTGAATCGCCGCGTCGCGATACCTTCGACAGCCTTGAAGCGGGCGTGGCGGACTTTTCCCGCATGCTTGAGCATGGCAACGAGGATAAGGTCGACCGTCTGCGCGACTACATCGCCCAGCACATGATCGAGAATCCCCATGCCGGTGAGCCGAGCTCCAAGGGCGTGCCGCAGGGGCGCTATATGCTCGACCATATCCGTAAGGTTCGCTGGGCGTTTATTGCATGGGAACCGGTCTCTGAATCCTGCTCGTAGCCCGTTCACAGCCCGCACTGCCCATCACCTCGGCATCCGCATTCTTTTTGAACTGGGCAAACGCGCTCCACACCGCGCCGTTCCTGCGCTATCGTGGGACAGCTCACGTAGATTAAGGCCCCGTCGCGGGGCGCCCCATACATAGAAAGCGAGAACCCATGGCACTGACAGGAGCCCAGGTCAAGCAGCTTCGCAGCATGGCCCATCACCTCAACCCCGCCATCATCATCGGTAAGTCCGATGTCAACGAGGGCACCGTCGAGCAGACGGTCGCCTACCTGGAGAAGCACGAACTCGTTAAGTGCTCCGTGCTCGATAGCTCCAGTCTTTCCGCCCGCGAGGCCGCCGAAGAGCTCTCCGAGCGTTGCCACGCCGAGGTCGTCCAGGTCATCGGCCGCAAGTTCTCGCTGTATCGCGAGTCCTCGCGCAAGGACATCGAGAAGATCGAGCTCGTCTAAGAGCCAATGATCCGGCGAGCCAACACATGGCAAGCTTACGGGTGCCCAAGTACTTCGGGCGCCCGTTTTTTATCGCTCGACCAGCACGCGATTGAGCCGCCCCTCCACCAAGCGCTCGTATAGACGCCGCGTCTCGGGCTCGGGCACGCCATTGACCTGCTCCCTCAGATGGTGCATATGCCCGCTGTACAGCTCGACGATATCGCGCCGCCGCCCCGCCGCACTGTAGACGCGCATGGCGCAGCGCACCATATCCTCACGCGCCGTTTCCTGCCGAAGCCCCGACTCCGCCAGCCAAATCGCCGACTGCAGATCGTTTTCTTCTAGAGCGGCATTTGCTCCCTTAATCATGCAATCGATGTACTTTGACTGCATAATGCGTCGCATACGCAAAAAGTAGGTGGGGTTACAGCCATTGGGAACATACAGCGGCCCGGCATAAAGCTGCTCAATCTTAAGGCACAGCTCAACTAAATGGGGCCCGCGCGCACCCGTGCGATTTCCCAAAACCTCGCGGTTTATCTGGTCAAACAGCCGTACATCGGTCTTGACGTAGTCGCCGTTGAGTCCGATGCATTCATTTTGGATGAGCACGCACGACTTGCCATCCGGCGTCGGTCCCAAAGCCGACCGCAAGCGCGATATCGTCGAGTACAGGTTGTTGCGGGCGCTATTGAACTCGGCATGGGGCCACAGCTCCATGGCCAGCGTCTCACGATCGACGAGCGCATCCATGCCCAGCGCAAGCCGCTCGGCAAGTGTCGCCGCCTTCTTGCGGCGCCACATTTTGTCCGTGATGGGAAACCCGTCGCGCTCGGCGCGAAACGCCCCAAACATGCGAATCTCGATATGGTCGATGGTATCAACGGCTTCAACCTCACCGGCCTGGAACAGGCGCTCGCCTTCCCCTTCCAAATCGTCGCGCAGCGAGTACCGCGACAGCTCGCGCACGGGAAGCTTCTTGCGAATCCTGGTCGCCGGCTCGCCCAGACAATGCATGGCAAGGCGCGCAAAGAGCCGATACGATGGCTCTAGAATCCCCGCGCGATTCATGGACATCCAGGCCGCAAGATCGCTGTCTCGGCCCGCACAAGCCAAATGCAGCGCCACCATCCAGGCCTCCGCTCCACCAACCTGCGTCTGGCTTATATCGAGTAGCTCCGCTTCCTCGCGCACCGAAACCATCGAAGTGTTACGCAGATACGCCGCACGCTCCAGCAGCAACGCGTTGTCGCGCATGTACGCAATTGGCTCCTCAGCAAGTTTGAGTACCTGGACCGCGCGGAACTTCGCATTGACCGGCCGCCCTTCTGCCAGCGATTGCCAGCCTTCTAGCAGCAGGCCAAACAGCTGAATCTGGTTGTCGCGCATGCGTACGGCAAAGCGATCGAGCTCGTTGAACGCCGCATCGTCGGTTACCGGCAAGCCGGAAAGGAGCCGCCGTGCCGCCAACACCATGCGCACCCAGATAGCCGGCGCCTTAAGTCCACGTACATCGAGCGCGTCCCGTATCAGCGCCATCTCGTCGTCGCGCTCGTCGATCCCCGCAAACGACCCATCGAAGAGCTCCACCAGCATGCTATCGGCCCGTATAAAAGTCCCCGCGATATCGAGCTCGCAGTCATAGGCCTTGCGCGTTTTGAGCTGTTGCAGAGCGCCGCCGTCATCTCCCCGCTCAGCCAGCCAGTGCTTGACCCCGATATGTGCAAAGAGCATGTCGAGCGCCGTGTGTTCCGTCTCGATTTCCGGCACAGCAAGGTTCATGGGAAGCCCAAGCCCGTTATCCCCATAGCAAACTGCCGTAAGCGCCTGGGCAACCTTCCACGAAACGGGATCTATTTCGCAGGCTGCCTGATCGCCCGCATGCTCGATAAGCGATGCCATACAGCGGGCGAGCTTTGTGTTGGACACGCTGACCGCCGCCAAATAGACGCCGAGCGCCTCGGCAGGCGTTGGCTCTGGGGCGGGATCATCGGCATCGATCGTGCCCAGCGCCGCCCGGCAGACATCGGCACCGTGCCCCGTCAGAGCAAGATCGACCCCATACTGTCCGGCAAGTTCAAGGACCACGCTACGGTCCAAAAAGGCGTCGGCTAGGTCCATCGCCGCATCACATCGACCTGCCTTGAGCAAAATTCGAGCTGCCCGCGGAACAAGCTCGGGACGGATCTCGGCCACCAACTTACGCAGACGCAGACGTCCGTTATCCTCGGCGCCCAGGCACGTAAAGCTCCGGTCGGCCGGATCTAAGCCAAAGATCGGGTAATCGCGTACAAGGTAGGACTGGTCGATCATCGACAGCCTCACCCCGCAAGCCTCGAGTTCTGCAATATTGCCCTCGCCCATCAAGATCATGAGGCAGGCGACGCAGAACAGCGCATTATTATCGAGCGAAGCAAGATCGACAAGTGCCGCACCATACACGTTGACAATCTCGTTTTCGAGCAGACCGGCAACATCGCCCTGGCCGTACAGACCCGTCTGCAAAGCCGAAACAAGCTCGGGCACACCCTGTGTGAGCTGGTAAAAGTCAAGCGATGTGCTAATCGAAAACGCCGATGCCCACTCCGAATACTCATAGGCATGCACCTTGAGCATTTGCGCATTGATCTTAACCGAGTCACCCAGCCCATGAATCAGCTGACGATTTGAAGGACGGCAGGAGATAAAGACCCCTACCCCCATAGCGCGCAGGCCGCGAATCCTGTCAATGAGGTCTTCGGTATCGTGCTGATCGAGATTTGGCACATTATCAATCGCGACAAGGGAATGCGGCTTGTCTTTGAGCTCTTCGGTTACCACCTCGAGCTGCATAAACACCTCGCGCCCAATGGCTCGATCCGCCTCGATAATCCGCACGGGGCCTCGCGTCGGGTCGCTTTTTACCTCTTGGGTGTACTGCAGCAGCACCGAGGTTTTCCCAAAACCATCGGGCGCGTAGAGAACCACGATGCCGGCCTTTCGGCCCTTGGCGATAAGCTCATTTAGCAGACGCTCACGTCGCACCATATAGCCTCCGCCCAGCGGCATCAGTTCGAGGTCGTCTATACTATCCAAATCGTTTACCATACCCACTCCTCTACTCGACCGTATGGACACCGTAACCGCAAGACCATACAAGCCGCACCATGAATAGAGCGGTTTTGTGTTTTAGGTTGTCTTTCGGTACGCAAGCGGCAAGTTTTTGTACAGCGAGGGCCGATTGTTATTAATCCCCCGACTAATCGGTCTTTGAGCAGGTAAATGTGCTTGTCGGCTTGTCCCATCCCAGTGGCAGTGTAACTCATATGAACATGGTTCACCCCTGTCATTCAACTCGCCTAGCACCCGCTACCGTCTGCGACCTTTTAGTGGCATTTTTGCATAGAATCTGGTATGGAATGAATCAAGCTGTTGGGCATTCGCCATCCGTCAAGCTTGCGGCAAGATTTTGGTCAAGCATACGACAAGGACAGCAAAAAGGCCCCCGCAAAACGGAGGCCTTCGGCAAAGCTATGTCGAGGTACAGGATTCGCGCTACTCGCAGAGCGAAAGGGCGGCCTCGTCGGCGACCACAACGCAGTTGGTGTGCAGCTGCAGGATCGAGGCCGGACACTCGGGCGTAACCGGACCATAGCACATGTCATGCACGGCCTGGGCCTTGGCCTCGCCGTTGGCGACGACCAGGATCATGCGGGCATACATGATGGTCTGGGTACCCATGGTGTAGGCCTGACGGGGCACGTCGTCGATGCTGTCGAACAGACGGCTGTTGGCCTGAATGGTGCTCTCGGTGAGGTCGACGCAGTGCGTACCCTTGGAGAAGTGGTCGTCGGGCTCATTGAAGCCGATGTGACCGTTGTTGCCAATACCGAGCAGCTGCAGATCGGGGTAACCGGCGGCAGCGACGATCTTGTCGTACTCGGAGCAGGCAGCGGCGGCGTCGGGATTGGAGCCGTCGGGCACATGCGTGTTGTTCAGATCGATGTTGATGTGATCGAAGAAGTTCTCACGCATAAAGTAGTGATAGCTCTGGGGATCGTCGTGCGAAAGGCCACGATACTCGTCCAGGTTGTAAGTGCTGACCTCGGCAAAGTCAACGTCGCCCTTCTCATACCAAGCGGCAAGCTGCTTGTAGGCGCCAATCGGGGTGGAGCCGGTAGCAAGACCCAGCACGCAATCGGGCTTGAGGATGACCTGCGCCGAGATGATATTGGCGGCCTTACGGCTCATATCCTCGTAGTCTTTAGCTTTAATGATCTTCATTACGCGTCCTTTCTCGTACAAGAGAGGCAAGGCTCCCCTTACAAGCACTTGCCCGCGGCCCGCGTCGGCCGCAACCAACGTGTGCGGCCACCAGGGCGAGGTCGCGTAATGTATATGTCTCGTGTCCAACCGCGTCGAGGCCCCTGCCCGTCCACGGCGACCCAAAGCCTTTTAGCTTCGGACAGTTCCCATCTTGCCACGGAGGGGGATCTGTTGGCGAGCA
>CABUBS010000075.1 GCA_902489855.1 uncultured Collinsella sp. | reverse complement strand
TCGCTCGGCGTACCCTCTTCCACGATAACGCCGCCGTCCATAAAGACGACGCGGTCGGCAACGTCGCGGGCAAAGCCCATCTCGTGCGTCACGACGATCATGGTCATGCCGTCGCGTGCCAGGTCGCGCATGACCCCCAACACGTCGCGGACAAGCTCGGGATCGAGCGCCGACGTGGCCTCGTCAAAGAGCATGACGTGAGGATTCATCGACAGGGCGCGGGCGATGGCCACGCGCTGCTGCTGGCCGCCCGAAAGCTGGCTCGGCATAAAATCGATGCGCTCGGCAAGACCGACCTTGGTCAGCTCCTCGACGGCGATCTTCTCGGCCTCTTCCTTGCTGCGCTTGAGCACCTTCTGCTGCGCGAGCATGACGTTCTTTTTGACTGAGAGGTGCGGGAACAAATTGAACTGCTGGAACACCATACCCAGATGCGTGCGCACCTTGTTAAGGTCGACGCCCTTGGCGCACACGTCCACACCCTCAACGACAATCGAGCCACTCGTGGGATGCTCCAGACGATTGATGCAGCGAAGCATCGTCGACTTGCCCGAGCCCGAAGGACCCAGAACTACGACGACCTCGCCCTTATGCACATCCAGATCGATATCGCGCAGGACCACGTTATCGCCAAAGGCCTTCTGGAGGTTCTTGATGCTGACGACGACCTCGTTCGAGTTATTGGTTTCGCTCATGATAGGACCTCCTTACAGACCGGCGATGTGATCGGCGGGCGTCGCGACAACCTGTCCGGCGCTCTTGGCGGGACGCTTCTTCTTGGTCTCGGTCGTGCCCAAAAGCCTCGCCTCAAGACCGCTCACCAAGCGAGCGAGCGGCAGGGTGATGACCAGATAGAACAGGGCGGCAACCACGTACGGTGTAATGGAGCCCGTCGTGGCCACGATGGTACGGGCGTTCATGACGATCTCGACCACACCCACGGCGGCAAGCAGCGACGTATCCTTGTAAAGCAAGATAAACTCGCTGGTCAGCGTAGGCAAAACATTGCGGAACGTCTGCGGAATCATAACGTAGAGCAGCGTCTGGAAGGCATTCATGCCCAGAGAGCGAGCAGCCTCGTTTTGTCCCTTGGGGATCGATTGAATACCGGCGCGGAAGATCTCACACAGATAGGCAGACGAATTCATGGCCATGACGATGACGCCGAGCACGTAGTCATCAACCTTGACGCCGGCCAACGGCAGACCGAAGAACGCGATATAGATCTGCAGGAACGCCGGCGTACCGCGAATGATATTCACGTAGATACCGGCGAGGCAGCGCAGGATGCGCGACTTGGAGATGCGCATGAGCGACAGGGCGAAACCGAAGGGAATTGCCAGCGGAAACGCCACAAGCACGATCGAAAGCGACATGAGGAAGCCCTTGAAGACGATCGGCAGGCTCTGGACCAAAATGACCGGGTTCAGGAACAGGCGCAGGAACATATTGGAGTTCCACGCCTCGACCCACGGCTGCTCCTTAAGGTCGGCCAGGAAGTTATCGAATGCCGTCACGCCCTTAATCTCGACGGAAGGAATCTTGGAGATCTTCTTGGTCGAGCCATCGGCCAAAGTGCAGGTGCCGCTAAAGGCCTCATCGCCGCCCTCGACGGGGAAGGTCACGCCGTAAACCTCGACGCGGAAATAGCCGCCGGCAGGCGCCGTCTCACCAAAGTCAATCTTGAGCGTCTGACCGTCAGCCTTGCACGTGGGCTTCATGGGCGTACGATCCATGAGGTCCTCGCCCGAGAGCATCGTCAATCGAATGTCATCGGTACCAAACGTCGTACCGTCGACAAACGTCAGCGAAAGACCGCTCAGCTCCTCGTCGGCATCGGCCTGAACTTCCCAAGTGATGCGCGTCTCGGTGCCGCCGACCACATCGCTACCCGAACCGGTATTGGGTCGGGCGGTAATCTTTGCGGTCTCAAGCGCCTGGGCGGTCGTGGGCACGCAGGCCCCCGCGCATACCAGGGCGAGCGCCACAGCCAGGGCACAGGCCAGCTTTTGGAGCATCGAGGGCAGTGGAAAACGCTGCTCCGCGGCCCCTTTGTTCAGTCGAGACAAGGTGGCTCCTATCGTAGAAGTTGCCGGCAAAACGAGACGGAAACGCTCTCCGTCAAGAGAAGCGCAAAGGCCCTTTCCGCCAAAACGAAAAGGGCCCGCGCGCAATCAAGTAGTTATTTTACTTGATATTGTACTTAGCCATGAGGGCGTCGACGGTACCGTCGTCGGTCAGGTCCTTGATGGCCTGGTTGATGTCGTCCTTGAGCTTGGTGTTGCCCTGGTTGATGGCGATGGCGTACTCCTCGCCGGTGCTGATCTGCTTGATGGTCTGGCAGGTGTTGAACTGCTCGGCGGTCAGCTGGCTGGCAACGGAGCGGTTGGTGACTACGGCGTCGCCCTTATCGGACTGCAAGGCACTGAAGCACTCGGTGGCGTCCTTGTAGGGGACGATCTTGGCCTTGGGGAAGTTCTCCTGGGCAAAGGCCTCGGCGGTCGAGCCAGACTGGACGATGATGGTAGCGTCGGCGTTGTTGAGCTTCTCGCTGTAGTTGTCGGCCGTGATGTCGGTGTTATCGACCTTGGTCACGATAGCCTGATCGTCCATGTAGTAGGAATCAGAGAAAGTGACTTCCTTCTCACGCTCGGGCGTGTCGGTGATAGCCGCGATGGAAACGTCATACTTGGCGCCCGAAGCGACGCCCGGAACCAGCGTGTCAAAGTCATTGTTGACATACTCGACATCCAGGCCCAGCTTGTCGCCGATAGCCTTGATGAGCTCAAGGTCAAAGCCCTGATAATCGCCGTTGTCATCTTTGTACTCAAACGGAGCGTACTCGGCAGAGGTGCCGACGGTCAGCGTGCCGTCCTTGACGAGCGCGTACTCCTTGGAGCCGTCGACCTTCTCGACCTTAGCGTCGTCAGAGCTGCTGGGACCGGCATCAGAACCAGAGGTGGCGTTGGACGAACCGCAGCCCGTCAGAGCAAGGGCGAGCGCCATAGCACCCGTGGCGGCAAATGCGCCAAGCTTCTTCAGCTTCATAATGAGTCTCCTTCCGGTGACCTCGTTTGATTCAGAGGTCTGCAAAAACTGTTGGCTATTATGCACCCGGAATTACGAATCTGCAATGAGAAAACTGATTGAAACAAACCCATAACGTGAATGGAATACTCTACTTTGTGACAGTCATTACTGCTGCAATGACCTTAATAGTCTAATTTCAGCTGCATAACCTGCAAGTTCGTTCGGAGTCTCCAAAATAAACGGCAGCGAACGCAAATGGCCATTCGATACAATATTCTGCATAACCTGCATACCGCCACCAAATTCCTCGCTGCCAAGGTATCCCTTGCCGATGCACTCGTGACGATCTTTATGGGCGCCACAAGGGTTCTTCGAATCGTTGATGTGTACGGCATGCAAGCGATCGATACCCACCACGCGGTCGAACTCGTCGAGTACACCGTCCAGATCATGGATGATGTCGTAGCCGGCATCGCTCACATGGCAGGTGTCCAAACAAACGCCCAGCTTATCGGACAGCTCTGGGCACTTGGCGGCAACGCCCTCGATAATGTACGCCAGTTCTTCAAAGCTACGGCCCACCTCGGTGCCCTTGCCGGCCATGGTCTCAAGCAATACCGTCGTCTGCTGTCCCTCAAACATCACCTGGCACAGCGTATCAACAATCATCTGAATGCCGACGTCTGCCCCCTGACCCACATGCGCACCGGGATGAAAATTGTAGTAGTTGCCGGGCAGCGCTTCCATGCGCTGCAGATCCTCGGCCATGGCCTCCAGGGCAAACTCGCGCGCTCGCTCCTTAGCGGAGCAGGGGTTATAGGTATACGGGGCATGCGCCACCAGCGGTCCAAAGTCGTTTTGCGCCATAAGCTCGCGCAGAGCCGCCACGTCATCCATGTCAAGATCTTTTGCCTTGCCACCGCGCGGGTTGCGCGTAAAGAACGCAAAGGTATTGGCGCCAATGGACAGCGCCGTCTCCCCCATCGCCCGATAGCCCTTCGTCGTCGAAAGATGACACCCGATCGTCAGCATCTCCAGCTCCCTCCTCATCAGTTGCGGTGAAATACGGTCTATTGGTGCCTTATTTTGGCGCAAACAGACCGTATTCCACCGCAAGTTATAAAAGGGGCATCAGGGACAAAGGCCTCCAGGCATTCCAAGCGCTGGTGCCATGCCCCCACGCCCTAAAGTTTCAAACGAATCGCATCGATGATGTGCGCGCAGCGCTGCGTGGCGGCAAGGGGCATGACGGGACTCTCGAGTTTCCCCGCCTGAATGAGCTGCGTCGCATGCTGGATTTCGCCGTAGAAATCATCGACCTCAAACGGGGCATTTATTTCTAGCGTTCGACCGTCGGAATACTTCACATGAGCGCGCTCGGGGCGATGGAGACGCTCGATTTCCAACGAGCCCCGCTCACAGGCAATCGTTAAGCGGCTTTCATATGTTGCTTTGCCGTCGCACGCCATATGAATGGGTATACCGCCGACGCTCATATGGATCTCGTCGGCCCAATCGACGCGGCCGCCTGATACGTCACGCCAGCGAACTTCACGGGACGAAACCTCGCACGCGCCCGCGAGCAAATCCTCAAACCAACCGACCGCATAGCAGCCCATGTCATATAGACAGCCGCCCTGCAACGGATCAAGCAGATAGCCCGAAGGAGACTCGCCGTAATCGAGCTTTTGCACGCTTTCAATCGAGACAATACGGCCAAGCTCACCCGACGCAAGCAAGTCTTTCACGCGAGTGCGCATCGGGCAAAACCGATTCTTCATCGCCTCCATAAACAGCACGCCGCGCTCGCGAGAGGTGGAGACAATCGAGAGAGCCTCTTCCACACTCAAAACGGCCGGCTTTTCGCACAACACGGCCTTTCCGGCGCGCAGCGCGCGACAGGCCCAACGCGTATGCATGCCATGCGGAAGAGCCAAGTAGATTGCGTCGACATCGGGGTCGGCAATCAGCGCGTCATAAGCCGCATTGCCGTTATCGTCGACCGAGGCATGGCCATGCGCAGCATCGATCGAAAACGCTCGGCAAAATTCCTCGACATGTGCAGGAGTGCGGCCGGCCGCAGCCACCAGCCGTGCCCCGTCGGCCTTCTTAAGCGACGATGCAAATCGATGAGAAATGTACCCAGCGCCCAAAATGCCCCAACGAACCTCACGCGAATCATTACGTAAACCTCGGTCACCCACGATAGCCTCCCATCAGTTGCGGCGAAATAGTTCCTGCTATCGCCCTATTCTGCCGCAAACAGGAACTATTCCATCACAAGATATAAAAGGGTCATGAGGAGCGTGTTTTGCCGAAGACTTTAAGCATGGCCGTTACGGGGCCCGGCTGGAAGCGTCGGCGCACGTCATCGAGACGCTCGGGGATATCGATATGCTGCGGGCAGTGGCGCGCGCATTTGCCGCACTTGACGCAATTGCTCACCAGCTTGGCCTCGCTTGTGCGCACCGCGCTCGCCGTAAAGTACTGCGATAGACCCGTAAACCAGCTGTGCGCATAGCTTGCGTTGTAGGCGGCAAAACATCCAGGGATATTGATGCCCTTGGGACATGGCATGCAATAGCCGCATCCCGTGCAGGGCACGCGATTCGATTTTTCAAACTCCGTCAGCACGTGCGCGATGGCATCGAGCTGAGTAGCTGTCATCGAATCCGGCAGGGCCCGATCGGCCAACGCCGCGTTCTCATCCACCTGCGCGGTATCGGTCATACCCGAAAGCAGCATCGTCACCTGAGGATGATTCCAGACCCACGAAAGACCCCAGGCGGCAGGAGTGCGCAAATGCGGGTCACGGGCACTATCGAGCACAGCGCGGGCCCGTGGCGGCAGCTTGCCCGCTAAACGCCCGCCCAGCAGCGGCTCCATCACAAACACCGCGAGACCTCGCTCGGCGGCGGCCATGAGCCCCGCTGTTCCCGCCTGATATCGCTCTCCAGCGTAATTGTACTGGATCTGGCAAAAGTCCCACTCATATGCATCGAGCATCGTCAGGAAATCCGCCGCGCTGCCGTGGTACGAAAAACCAATCTGGCGAATACGCCCCGCCGCCTTTTGACGAGCGATCCAGTCCTCAATGCCCAACGCCACCACACGTTCCCACTGGGCGGGCGAGGTAATGTTGTGCATGAGGTAATAGTCGATATGGTCGGTCCGCAGGCGGCGCAATTGCTCGTCGAAGAACCGGTCGAAATCCTCCGCACACTTGCACGAAGCATGCGGCAACTTGGTCGCCAGCAACACCCGGTCACGCAGCCCCAATCGCTCAAGCGACGCACCCACACAAGCCTCGTTGCCGGGATAGAGATAGGCCGTGTCCAGGTAGTTAATCCCCTGCTCCACCGCACGGAAGATGATGGCGTCGGCAGTCTTCGCATCCGGGCGTCCCGGCGCACCGGGAAACCTCATGCAGCCCAGCCCCAACGCCGAGATACGGTTGCCGCTTTTGGGGTCAACGCGATATTGCACGGCCCCTCCCCTCCCATCGAAGCCCTGACAAGGCGAAACAAACCCGTCACGTCATCGAAACACATCGGAATCGCAATCGAGAACGTATCGTAACGCAGCAGAAATCAGGCCGTCACGGCACCGCTTTAACATCAGCAAAAAGCCCGATGAAAGGAGACGAGCGTGACCACACGCGAGGACGCCTACCCCTACCCCGGCGAGCAATACATCCTCTCGGTCGACCGCTATCAGATCGAAGTCATGGACCATCTAAACGAGCTTCCAGCCACGAGCGCCGTCATCTTCTGCACCTTCCCCAAGGTCCGCGATGGCGTCGGATACCCCGCCCGCGTCTTTGCGGTCTGCCCCGCAGTGTAACGTCCAGGCAAACGTTTCTTTTTTATAACAGCCGCCCCGCGCACCCATCAATCACCCCGGCAGCATACAATCCATCAGGCGCCCCTTACGCGGGCGCCTTTTATATGGGGAGATGATTCACATGCAGATCAACAAGGTTGCCTTTATCGGCAAGGGCGGCGTCGGCCTGCTCTACGGCAGCATGATTGCCAAGGCCCTCGGCAATGACGCCGTCGAATACGTTATGGATGACGCCCGTTTTGAGCGTCACGCGGGCGATGCGCTCACCGTCAACGGAAAGCCTTGCGATCTCACGTCCGTCCGCGCCAGCGAGGCGACACCCGCCGATCTGCCGCCCTTGCCGATAAAGGCAACCTTGCCCGCCGATCTGGTCATCCTGACGGTCAAGACCACCGGTCTCGACCAAGCACTCAAGACTATGGAGCGTGTCGTGGGACCCAACACGCTCATCGCCTCGCTGTGCAACGGCATTACGAGCGAGCAAAAGATTGCCGAACGCTTTGGCTGGAAGCATACCGTTCTTGGTATCTGCCAGGGCATGGACGCCGTGTTCCTCAACGGCGCGCTCACCTTTACCAATGCGGGCGAGATCCGCTTTGGTGCAGCCGCCGGCACCGACCCCGCGACCGTCGCCGCTATCGACGAGCTCTACACGCGCTGCGGCATCGCCCATACCGTCGAGAGCAACATTGCGCACCGCATGTGGGCCAAACTCATGCTCAACGACGGCATCAACCAGACCTGCATGGCTTACGGCGGGACCTACGGAAGCGCCACGGAGCCGGGCTCCGAGCAGCGCCGCTGTTTTGTCGCCGCCATGCGCGAGACGCTTGCGGTTGCCAACGCCGAGGGCGTTGAGCTGACCGAGGCAGACCTGACGCAAATGGTGCACCTCATCGAGGGAATCGACCCCGCCGGTATGCCCTCGATGGCGCAGGACCGCATCGCACAACGAAAAACCGAAGTCGAGGAGTTCGCGGGCACCATTTGCCGCCTGGCCGCCAAACACGATATCCAAGTGCTGCAAAACGATTGGCTCTACCAGAGGATTCGCGAAATAGAAAGCAGCTGGTAGTGCTCGGCATACTGTAGCCAGCAGATCCAATGGCAAAGCCGCCGCAAGGGGCACTCCCCTCGCGGCGGCTTCCTTTTTCATCTTTGGCCAAAAATCAGCTTCACAACGGTTAGAGCTGCGACTCCGACGCCTGGTCCTCATCGTCGCGACAAAGAACTACACCTGCACTTCCCAGCAGCGCGGCCGCGATCAGCGCGCCGACCACGATAGGAGCAGCCCCGCATGTCCCCTGCATGCCCGCGACGAGCGCGGCCGTGGGACCAAGGCAGCCAAGCATCAACGCGACGGCGGCAACGGCGATATCTCGAGCATTCACAAGACCACTTCCTCCAAGAGAAAGACCTTATTTCTCATGAACTAGTGTGCCCCGCACCCATACGCCCAGCGTACCGCCACGGTAAGGGCTCTGTTAACTCGAACGCACATAAAGAACGGGCGGCTTTACGTTGCCTAAAAGCTCAGTAAAGACGCCCGCCCATCATGTGCCAATTTTCCTTATGGCAGATTACCAACCGGTATAGTAGTCGGTAGTTCCGGCGGCGCAGCCGGAGTCATAGACCTTGCACTCGCCCTTGGAACCGGTAAACGTGGAACCCTGAGCCTTATCGCCCGCGGCCACGACATAGTAACCATCGGAATCGCGCCAAAAGCCCTCGGAATCCTGAGTCCACTCGCCCGTGCGGTGGTGATACAACACGTTGCTGCTGTAATAGGTCTCACGGCGGCCGTTATAGTTATTGACGCCGCTCGAGCGCGTCAGGCCCGAGCCGTTCGCGTAATACGCAGCAGGCGCGTAAGACGAACCGGAGCCGGCGTTGTAATACGAAGCCTGAACGGCCTCAGCGGCCTCGGCTTCGGCGGCCGCAGCCTCGAGCGCTTCGCGCTTGGCATCCTCAAGCGCAGTGCGCAGCTCATCGAGCTCGGTCGACTTGGCGTCGACCTCCCCCATCGTCAACAGGCTACCCGCACCGTCGATACAGCCCTGCAGCACAGCGCGCTCGTCATCGGTGGCATAGTCGCCATACATATTCATGATGATCTGAGCGCGCATCTCCAGGGAATCGCGCTTGGCCTCCATCGAGGCGTTCCACTCCTGCATGGAACCATAACCATCGCCGCGATAGTCAACGGGCTGTACCAGCGTCGTCTCGGACGGCGTAGATCCAACCGTATCGGACAATGTTGCGGCGTGGGCATCAGTTGCACCGGCGCCCGCCAAAAGTGCCACGGTCAGAGCGGCGGAAAGGGCGGCGGCTTTCGGTTTTCGTGAATCGATCCTCATGTAGCTGGAAACCTCCGTAGTGCGTTTTTGCTGCGTTTGAGCTGCGTGTGATTCGATTGCGCTGCATAGTACCCCGAGCAAATCGCGACCTGCAGTTTTACTCAAAAGGCGCACGTCAATTGCGTAAAACTCACATCCTCTCAACAGGAGTTTTCCACAACTCGAATGCATAAAGCGTGTCAAAAACCCTGTTTTTGCACCCTCTCTATGCAAAAAAGGCGCCTGTGCAACCATTGTTCGCACAGGCGCCTTGAGCAGGCATTTTATGCAGTTATACCTATCGAGTCGCAAGGGGTCCTTGCACAAGTCGCTTTACTCGTCCAGCGCGGCGAAGGCCTGCTTCAGGTCCCAAATGATATCCTCGGCGTTCTCGGTACCGATGGAAAGACGGATCGTGGAGGGCGTGATGTTCTGCTCGGCGAGCTCCTCGGCAGACAGCTGGGAGTGCGTGGTGGTAGCCGGGTGCACGACGAGCGACTTGACGTCGGCCACGTTGGCGAGCAGCGAGAACACCTGCAGATGATCAATGAACTTCCAAGCTGCCTCCTGGCCACCCTTAACCTCAAAGGTAAAGATCGAGGCACCGCCGTTGGGGAAGTACTTCTGATAGAGCTCGTGATCGGGGTGCTCAGGCAGGCTCGGGCCCCTCCTACCATGGCGTCTCGTTTGCCGAGGCTGCCGGTCCCGCCGCCTTCGC
>CABUBS010000074.1 GCA_902489855.1 uncultured Collinsella sp. | reverse complement strand
GCTCACCGACGAGCTCGTCAAGTCCGACTTTGGCTTCGACAGCATCGACGCTATGCGCGACGCCATCAAGATTGAGATCGAGCAGGACAAGGCTTCCCGCCTCCCGGCCGAGAAGGAGAACCGTTGCGTCTCCGCTCTCGCCGAGCGCCTGCAGCTCGACGAGATGGACGCCGACTACGAGCAGTCCGTCTTTGAGG
Organism: uncultured Collinsella sp.; assembly: GCA_902489855.1. Taxonomy (GTDB): domain Bacteria; phylum Actinomycetota; class Coriobacteriia; order Coriobacteriales; family Coriobacteriaceae; genus Collinsella. The sequence continues at coordinate 9,794 of CABUBS010000074.1, read as the reverse complement.
AGCTTGGCCAGAACTTCCTGTCCAACCTCGCTGCCCGCGGCATGACGCTCGACACCTGGCTGCCCGCTTCCGGTCTGACCATGGAGCAGTTCATCGGCGACCTGCACAAGCAGGCCAACGACGTTGCCCGCGAGTCCCTGGCGCTCGACGCCCTCGCCCGTGAGCTCAAGATCGAGGTCACCGAGGACGACATCAACGCCGAGTTCGAGAAGGCCGGCGTCAAGGACGTCGAGGCTTCCAAGGCCGAGTTCATCGCCGATGGCCGCATGCCTGCCGTCCGCGAGTCCATCCGTCGCTCCAAGGCCGTCGACCACCTGGTCGAGAACGCCAAGGTGACCGAGGTCGACGAGACCGCCAAGGACGCCGAGTAATTCTCGCCACCTTTTCCGCGAGCGCATGGATGCGCCCGTGATGGGGTAAAGTTATAAGCCGGTTATCCGGTTGCTTAGTACGGTGCCAGCCAATGCATAGCATGCGGGCACCGTACGTTTGTCTAGAACCACTATTGGTCCGTAAGAGAAATGGAGATGCGTATGATCGCTAAGTTCGATTCCGCCCTCGTGCCATACGTTATCGAGCAGACGCCGCGCGGCGAGCGCAGCTACGATATCTATTCGCGCCTGCTCAACGACCGCATCATCTTCTTGGGCGAGGAGATCAACTCCGTCAGCGCCAACCTGGTCGTTGCCCAGCTGCTGCATCTTGAGAGCCAGGATGCCGAGAAGGATATCTCGCTCTACATCAATTCGCCCGGTGGCGAGGTTTACTCCGGCCTGGCGATTCTGGACACCATGAACTTCATTAAGCCGCAGGTCTCCACCATTTGCGTCGGTATGGCTGCGTCTATGGCCGCCGTGCTGCTTTCGGCCGGCGCCAAGGGCAAGCGCTTCTGCCTTCCGCACTCCAAGGTCATGATTCACCAGCCCAGCGGCGGTGCCCAGGGTCAGCAGACCGAGATCGAGATTGTGGCCGAGGAGATCAAGAAGACCCGTCGCGAGCTCAACCAGATCCTGTCCGACGCCTCGGGCCAGCCCATCGAGAAGGTCCAGGCCGATACCGAGCGCGACAACTACCTGACCGCTGCCGAGGCCCTCGACTACGGCCTGATCGACCGTATCGTTACCTCGCGCGATCTGGCCGCGAAGGACGCCTAGGATGGCCGGTAACATGCAGGACAACTTTGACGAGAACGGCAACCCCATCCGCTGCTCCTTCTGCGGAAAAGAGCAGGGTCAGGTGCGCCGCCTTGTAAAGGGACCTACCAACATCTTTATCTGCGATGAGTGCGTCGCCGCCTGCTCCGAGATCTTGGAGGAGTCGCTGGCTTCGGACTTTATGGACGCTGCCCGCAACGGCAAGCTGCCGGGCTTCCTCAACGACCACGGCCAGGCTGCATCCCAGCCCGCCGTGGACCCCGAGACCGAGGGCTTTGAGCTCGAGGACGACCGCCAGGTCATCACGCACGTGCCGACCCCGCACGAGATCTATGACGAGCTTTCGGCCTATGTTATGGGCCAGGAGGACGCCAAGCGCGCCATGTCGGTTGCCGTGTACAACCATTATCGTCGCGTGATCGAGGGCGGCGCCGCGGTGTCTGCCTTTGACGACGGCGTGGGCTCGCAGTTCGACGACGACATGGACGAGGTGGAGCTCGCCAAGTCCAATATCTTGCTGCTCGGTCCCACCGGTACCGGTAAGACGCTGCTGGCCCAGACGCTCGCGCGCATCCTCGAGGTGCCGTTTGCCATCGCCGACGCTACCGCGCTCACCGAGGCCGGCTACGTGGGCGAGGACGTGGAGAACATCCTGCTCAAGCTCATTAACGCCGCCGATGGCGATATCGAGCGTGCGCAGGTCGGTATCATCTACGTGGACGAGATCGACAAGATTGCCCGCAAGGCCGAGAACCTCTCCATTACCCGCGATGTTTCGGGCGAGGGCGTTCAGCAGGCGCTGCTTAAGATCCTTGAGGGCACGGTGGCAAGCGTTCCTCCCACCGGCGGCCGCAAACATCCCCAGCAGGAGCTGCTGCAGATCGACACGACCAACATCCTGTTCATCTGCGGCGGTGCCTTTGTGGGCCTGGATAAGATCATCGCCGACCGCGTGGGCAACAAGGGCGTGGGCTTTAACTCCGAGATCGCCGGCCCCACCTCTGTCGACGAGAACGACCTGCTGCGTCAGGTGCTCCCGCAGGATCTCAACGCCTTTGGCATGATCCCCGAGTTTGTGGGACGTACGCCCGTCGTCACCCAGACGCAGGCGCTCGACGAGGACGACCTGGTGTCGATTCTGACCGAGCCCAAGAACGCCGTGGTGCGTCAGTACCGCAAGATGTTCCAGCTCGAGGACGTTGAGCTTGAGTTTGAGGATGCCGCCCTGCACGAGATCGCCCGCATGGCGCTTGCTCGCAAGACCGGTGCCCGCGGCCTGCGCTCCATCTGCGAGGACGTGCTGCAGCAGACGATGTTCGACCTGCCCAGTGAGGAGGGTGTCGCCAAGGTCATCGTGACCGAAGCCTCCGTAAAGGGCATCGAACAGCCCCAGCGCATCTACGGCTAAACCAGCCTAAAACGTGTTTGCAAATAGCCTCCGACCACCCGCGGTCGGAGGCTATTTTATATATACGCAATAACCCCAACTACCTGTGTTATTCTGTGTGTTTGTTTAAGCCTCAGCGAAGTCAATTCAGACTGAAGTAATCGATACCTAAGGGGAGGAATGCAGACCCTGGCGGGCCTACATTCCTCCCCGGCGGGACAGGGAGAGATATATGGAAGAAATGCCCAAGAATTATGATCCGTCGACTAACGAGCCGGCGATCCTGCAGAAGTGGCTCGACGGCGGCTACTACAAGCGCCGTGAGGGCGTGGGCGACTGCACCGTCACCATTCCGCCTCCCAACGTAACCGGCAAGCTCCACATGGGCCACGCCACCGACGACTCCATCCAGGACGCCATTATCCGTATGGCCCGCATGCGCGGCAAGTCCACCCGCTGGGTGCTCGGTACCGACCACGCCGGTATCGCCACGCAGACCAAGGTCGACAAGAAGCTCAAGAGCGAGGGCATCAGCCGCCTGGAGATCGGCCGCGATAAGTTTGTCGACGCCTGCTGGGATTGGACCCACGAGTACGGCGGCATCATCGTCGAGCAAATCAAGCGTATGGGCTGCTCCGTCGACTTCGATAACGAGCGCTTCACCATGGACGAGGACTATGCTCAGGCTGTGCGCAAGGTGTTCTGCGACTGGTACCACGACGGCCTGATCTACCGCGGCAAGCGCATCGTCAACTGGTGCCCCAACTGCACCACGGCTATCTCGGACGACGAGGCCGAGTACAAGGACGAGAAGGGCCATCTGTGGCACCTGCGCTACCCGCTGACCGAGCCGGTCAACGGCCAGGACTACATCGTCGTCGCCACCACGCGCCCCGAGACCATGCTCGGCGACACGGGCGTGGCCGTCTCCCCGAAGGACCCCGAGAAGGCCGCCTTTGTGGGTAAGACCGTCAAGCTTCCCATCGTCGACCGCGAGATCCCCATCTTTGAGGATTGGCACGTCGACGCCAACTTCGGTTCCGGCTTCGTTAAGGTCACCCCGGCCCACGACCCCAACGACTACGCCATGGGTCAGGCCCACGACCTGCCGCAGATCAACATCTTTGACGAGCACGCGGTGGTCGTCGAGGGCTATGGCGAGTTCACCGGCATGAACCGCGACGAGTGCCGCGAGGCCGTCATCAAGTGGTTTGAGGAGCACGGCCTGCTCGACCACGTCGAGGACCTCGACCACTCTGTCATGCACTGCTACCGTTGCGACGCCGCACTGGAGCCGTGGCTGTCCGAGCAGTGGTTCGTCGCCGTTGACAAGCTCAAGGGGCCGGCACTCGACGCCGTCAACTCCGGCAAGGTCACCTTCCATCCCGCGCGCTGGACGCAGACCTACACCACCTGGATGGAGAACCTTAAGGATTGGTGCATTAGCCGCCAGCTTTGGTGGGGCCACCGCATCCCCGTGTTCTACTGCGAGGATTGCGGCTGGGAGGACGCCCTTACCGAGGACACCGACGTGTGCCCCAAGTGTGGCGGCCATCACGTGCATCAGGACGAGAACGTGCTGGATACCTGGTTCAGCTCGCAGCTGTGGACCTTTGCCACGCAGGGCTGGCCGCAAAAGCCGGAGCTGCTCGAAGGCCATCATCCCACGACGGCGCTCGTCACCGCGCGCGACATCATCGCGCTGTGGGTCGCCCGCATGGTCATGAGCTCGCTGTACTTCCTGGACGAGGTGCCGTTTAAGGACGTTGTCATCTATCCGACGATTCTGGCCAAGGACGGCAGCCGCATGTCCAAGTCCAAGGGCAACGGCGTTGACCCCATGGATCTCATTGGCATGTACGGCGCCGACGCCATGCGCTACAACTTGCTGACGCTCTGCACCAACAACCAGGATGTTAAGTTCGACGCGAACATCGACAAGAAGACCAAGAAGCTCATTGACAGCCCGCGCACCGACCAGGCCAAGAGCTTTGTGACCAAGATTTGGAACGCCAGCCGCTTCCTGCTCATGAACATGGAGGGCTACACGCCCGGCGAGCCCGTCGTGGAGACGCCGGCCGACGCCTGGATGTTCAGCCGCCTGGCCAAGGCCGTAAAGATGGTCACCGAGGGCATCGAGAACTACACCTTTGGCGACATGGCCCGCGGCGTGCAGCAGTTCTTCTGGAACGAGGTCTGCGACTGGTACGTCGAGGTCACCAAGGCCCGCCTGAAGGGCGAGGGCCGTCTGCAGGCGCAGCGCAACCTGATTTTTGTGCTCGATACCTCCATTCGCCTGATGCACCCGCTTATGCCGTTTGTCACCGAGGAGATCTGGGACAACATGCCGGCGAGCGTGCTCGACCTAGACGCCGAGGGCAACGTGGACCGCGCCGAGGCGCTCATGATCGCCAAGTGGCCCGAGCCCGCCGACTACGCTAAGTATGTTGACGAGGACGCTGAGCGCGCGTTTGAGCTGTGCCGTGCCGTCGTGTCTGCCGCCCGTGCCACCCGTTCGCGTTATCGCTTGAGCCCCAAGGCCGAGCTCGACGTGGTCGTGCGCGCCGGTGCCGAGGACATCGAGAAGCTCGAGAGCCTGCGCTCGACCATTGAGCCGCTGGCCAACACGGCTTCGCTGGTCATGGGCACCGACGTTGAGAAGCCGGCTGCGAGCATCGCCGTTGTCGACAGTGGCGTTGAGGTTTTTGTGGTGCTTGAGGGCAAGGTTGACCTTTCAGCCGAGAAGGCACGCCTGGAGAAGGAGATCGCCGCGGCGCAGAAGGAGCTCGCCGGCTGCGAGAAGACGCTCGCCAACGAGGGCTTTGTGGCTAAGGCCGCGCCCGCGGTGGTCCAGAAGAAGAGGGACCGTGCAGCTGAGCTCAAGGAGATCCTGGCGGCGCTGACTGCTCAGGTTGCTGACTTCTCGTAAGGTTTACTCGGGGGCGCGTCCCGACGCTTTGCTCGCTACTGCGAACAGTCCTGCGCAAGACGGACAGCACATTTAGTGCTGTCCTTTGCGTGCGGAACTTGTATCGAGCAAAGCGTCGGGCCGCTCCTAGTGCGGTTACGTGGTTGTTTGCATCTGGCGTGTTAGGGCCACTGGGTTGTGGCCTTGAGGTAGCTGCAAAGCGGTGTTTGGCTGATATTTTGAATGGGAGGGGCTCGCTGTTTGTTACGGGCCTCTTTTTATGTTGAGGGGACTTTGGTTTATGCCTAAGCGTTCGGGGTCGTATTCTGTGCCGTTCTCGTTTGAGTTGCTTTCGTTTGGTGAGGCTGTGGGGCTTGCTGCTGATACGGGGCGGATTTCTGGGGATGCTGGGCCTCTGCTTGAGACGGTTGTCGATATGCTCGATGAGCTGGGGCGTCCGGATGAGTATTTCGATTGCATTCAGGTTGCCGGTACCAATGGCAAGACTTCGACCACGCGTTTTTCGGCTGCCATCCTTTGCGGTGAGGGGTTAAAGACCGCGCTGTATACGTCGCCGCAGTTGGTGCGCTATCCCGAGCGCATGGAGGTTGACGGGCACGTTGTGAGCGACGAGGCGTTTGCCCGCGGTGTTTCGGCTGCCGTTGAGGCGGGGCACCGTGTGAACGAGCGCCGTGCGGCGGCGGGGGAGCGTGCCTATACCATTACGCCGTTTGACCTACTCACAGCTGCCGCGCTTGTGGTGTTTGCCGAGGCTCGCGTTGATGTCGCCGTGCTCGAAGTTGGCATGGGTGGCCGTTGGGACGCCACGAGTGCGACCGATCCTGTGGCGGTTGCCATTACGGGCATCGGGCTCGACCATACGCGCATCTTGGGCGATACGCTCGAGGCCATTGCGGGGGAGAAAGCTGCGGTCATTAAGCCCGGGCGCCTGGTTGTTTTGGGTGAGGGCACGCACGAGGCGAGCGTTCAGCGGGTGATGGATGCTCGTTGCCGCGAGTGCGGTGTGGTGCCGCTGGTGGTGAGCCATGCCACGACCAAGGTGCCTATGCACGTGGGCGATACGGTGGAGTTTAGCTGCACCACGCCGCGCACGATCTATACCCCCAGCATGGTCAAGCCGGCGTATCAGCCGCAGAATGCCGCATGCGCGATTATGCTGTGCGAGGGGTATTTGGGTCGCGAGCTCGATCACGACAAGCTCGATGCTTCGCTTATGGGCTGCCCCACGCCGGGTCGCTTTGATGTGTTGGGAACCGATCCGCTCAAGTTGATCGACGCTTGCCATAACCCCCAGAGCTGCGAGAACTTTGTGAGCGCGCTGGACGAGATCGACCCGTGCGTAGGGAATCGCCCCACGCTGCTGTGCGCCGCGCTGGCCGACAAGGACGTGGCGGGCATCGTCGACGTGCTGATCCCGGCCTTCCCCCGCGTGGCCGTGACGCAGACCGATTCTGATCGCGCCTTGCCGGCAGAGGAGCTCGCCGCTCTGGTGGACGCGGATAAGCTTGCGGGCGTTTACCCTAGCGTGTCCGAGGCCCTCGCAGTTTTCGAGGCCGCAGGCGAGCCCTTCGTAGCAGCCGGCACCATCACACTAGCCGGCGAAGTTGCCGGTCTGCTGCGCTAGGGCCTTTCCGCAGGGTAGCTAATTGGCCTGCTCGCCACGAAATGGGCCTATCTACTACGTTTGACCGGCTACCCCCGACCAGACCGAAAAATGCAAAATCAAAACCGACGCTCCTATAAGTTGTCAAGAGGCAGTTTGCGGGACCGCTCCCTTCAATTCGCACAGGAGCTCGTAATACCTCCTCTCCAGTTTCGTCGACCGCCGGTAGAAGGCTTGCCAGTTTTGAGAAAACGCGGGTGTGGTCGACCCGTGCGGGTTAAACGTAGTAGATAGCCCGTTTTCGTGGCGCAGTTCTAGACTTTCAAATTGGTCGACTTGGCCCCATGGCAGTTGCTGTGAAATAGTTCCTGGATTATGCCTCTGTGGGTCAATTTGGGAACTATTCCACCGCAACTTATTGAAGGGCTATTGGGAAGGGGCTAATCTAGGCGGACTGGATCGTGGGGGTAGGCGTTGAGGATCTCGACGCCGGACTCGGTGACCAGGGCCAGGTCTTCGATGCGGACGCCGGTGTGGCCGGGGAGGTAGATGCCCGGTTCGATAGAGAATGTCATGCCCGGCTCTACGACCTGCTCGTTGACAAGGGAAACGTCGCCCGGCTCGTGGTCCTGCAGACCGATTGAGTGGCCCAGGCGATGCGTGAAGTACTTGCCGTAGCCAGCGTCCTCAATCACGTCGCGCGCGGCGCGGTCCAGGTCGCACATGCGCACGCCCGGTGCGATGAGCGCCTCGGCGGCCTCGTTGGCGCGGCGCACGATGTCGTAGATGTGTGCCGTCTCCTCGTCCGGCTCGCCCCAAAAGAATGTGCGCGTCATGTCCGAGCAGTAGTTGCGACGACGCCCGCCAATGTCGAACAGCACCACGTCGCCGCGCTTGAGTACGGTGTCGTCGGGCTCGTGATGCGGGTCGCCGGCGTTGGCGCCAAAGCTCACGATGGGCGGAAAGCTAAAGCCCTCGCAGTTGTGCTTGCGGTACAGGCCGAGCATCTGGTCGGCAATTTCGCGCTCCGTCACGCCCTCGTGAACGAGCTTGATGGCGTCGGCCATTACGGCATCGTTGGCGGCCGAGGACACGCGCATGAGCTCCTGCTCGGCTGCGTCCTTGTGGGTGCGTGCGGCTGTGACGGCAAAGTCGCCCAGGAAGAACTCGCTCGCAGCATGGCGCTCCATAAGGGGCATCAAAAAGCCGGAGCGCATAACGGTATCGATGCCGAGGGGCTTGGTCGGATTGACTTCGCGCGCGATAGCATCGGCCACGACGTCGGTATCGGTGTGGTAGGCGACGCGGGCATTGTCGTACTCGGGCAGCTGATGCAGGGCGTTGACCAAGATCACGGGTTTGCTGCCGCGTGCGAGCAGCACACCGCAAAAACGCTCGAACATATCGGCATAAAAGCCGGTCAGATAGTAGATCGACCATGGGTCATTTACGAGCAACTGCGCGCCGGGGTGCTGAGCCTCGAGCGCATCGAGCACGCGCGCCACACGCTGGTCATCGACATGTGCCATACATCATCCTTTCGCTAGGTTGCCACCATGGTATCCCAAGCCCGGTAGCTAGGGACGTTTCTTTTATACTGGCACTTCGGGACACTCCTTGGCATGGCCAGCCTGGCAAGCGTGCAGGAAAAAGGAGTCATAAGAGGTCGTCCCAAATGGGCTGCTTTCAAAACTATGGCGGATTACGGGGCTGGACCTGTATTACATGACCATGGGAAAAATCGCGAAATTAAAACCGCAGGTAGAAGGCTTATTAAAAATCGAAAATTGCCGGTATGGATGGGGGTTTCCGAATCAGCTCCGTAATCCGGCATAGTTTTGAAATGGCACTAAAGTAGACACAAGCTAAATACCGAATCCAAGGATAGTTGCGGTGGAATAGTTCCTGGATGCCGGGGTTTTGGCGGAAATCAGGAACTATTTCACCGCAATTGAGGAGGGGCGGGGTGGATGGTGGGGTAGCTAAAAGAGCCCCGTCTCAAATGAGCTACCTAGGCAGGGTCGATGTCCATGCTGGCGATGAGGTCGATATTGGTATTGAGGAGGTTCTCTAGCACGACGTCGCCCATGCGGATGGGGGCGTTGACGACTAGGCCTCGGATGAGGTTCATGGCTTGGGCGTGGAGTGCCAGCGGGATGGCCACAGCCGTGCGCACAGGCAGCAGCGTCTCGTCGCCGCCGGAGACGGCCACGGTCGTCGTGAGCACGCGCGTGGGACAGGTGAGCTCCTGATGCGCGAACTTATCGCCGCGTGGGCAGTTGTTGCCGGTCACGGAGTGCACCTCTACCAGGGCGCCGTCTGCGTCACGCTCCACCTCTACGGTCAGGAGACACTCGGACGGGCAGGTGGTGCAGTTGAACTTGAGCTTTTCGATTGCGTTCGTGCTCATGACTCTACGCCTCCTTAACGGGTTCGACGGAAAGGATAATCTCGCCGGCACCCAGGTCGAGCGCTTGTTTGATGACCTTTGCCGGTAGCGGGAAACTCTCCATAACGCCCGGCTTAAACGCGCGGACCTTGCCGGTGAACAGTTCCTCGCCGTCGGCCAAGATCCTCACGCGGGCGGCGTCGACGGGTCGGCGCACGCGGAAGTTCAGTTTGGTGAGCGCCACGGCCGTAATGCGTCCCGGCAGCGCGTATCCCGCAATGCTGGCAGGGATTGATTCCCGAGAACGAGCTATCGGTGGCCGCGGGCGTGGA
>CABUBS010000073.1 GCA_902489855.1 uncultured Collinsella sp. | reverse complement strand
GCAAGCAGGTCGCGGCCCTCGAGCACCACGGGGATCGAGCCAGCCTGGACAGGCGTGGGCGCCGTGTAGCCTAGGTTCTCGATAGCACGAAGCATCTCGTCCGAAAGGCCCAGCTCGTCAAAGGCGGGCAGGCTCTCGGTAGCGGACTCGACGGTCTGGGCAGCATTGGCCTCATCGGCGGCATCGAAGGCAGCCTGGGTCATGGCCTCGCGGGCCTCGTCCAGAATCTCGGCGTCCGTGACGTCGGATACAGAATTACGCATATGTTGTTGTTCCTTATCTGCACGCGCAATGGGCACGGCATGCGGCCGCGCGGGCGTGCTTGGTAGTGCGCTAATACATACAAAAACAGGTGCGCACAGAGAGGACGTTGCTCAGCACGCTGGCGATCGCTTTGGCAGCCCTATCACGCGCCGTCCAGACGCAGCAGCTCTAAGCGATGGAGCAGATTCGCCGCCGGTTAGTATACCCGCACTCCGTATGCCCCCACGTAAACCACAGATGACGAGGCGGACGGGGCGGGCCTGGCCGATTGTCTCAATCTGTAACAGATGCAGGGCAAACCCGGGTCCAAATGTTACAGAACAAGACAGAGGGGGATTTCCGTCCAGTCCAAACCAAATCTCTCAGTCTTCCTGCAATTTCGAACATGTGGCCTATAATGTTGCTTTGGTTACGCTGTATATTGCGCAGCCATTTAATACGTCGCCCACCGGGAGCCATTAATTCCTATCGCCATATTGGCTAGGAAGCAATCAAAGGAGGTATCCGTGGCAGCAGAGACGCCTTGCTCGGTCCTCTATAACGATATCCGCTCGTTCGGCGGTCTTAAACATCTCGAGATCGCCCGAATGCTCATCAATGGAAACTCTTATCTCGGCAGTACCCTGCTCGAGAAATGCTCTTCCAACCGCTCGTATCTCACCCGTTACATCGTCCATCGCAAGCCTGACCAGTGCGCGCCCGCCATCTACAGCGACTTTACCGTCACCACGCTCAACCTTTCCGCGGCAATCTGCAGCAAGCTCGGCGGCGGCGAGTCCGCCTATCGGGCAATCGCCGAGCACTATCGCGGTCCGGCCGCCAACGAAATGATGTCGGCTCTCGCCAGCTACAAGCTGGACAGCCGCCTATATGCAAATGCCCTCAATCGCATCGACAACTTTGACGGCAATGCCGTGCGTGAGAAAAGCACGCTTTACCTTATGCTCTTTGTGGCAACGGGGGCGCTCGCCGATCCCGTTCAGGGCGTGGCCACCGTCGAGCGCTTTTGCGACAGCAAGACGGGTGGGCACTTTGGCACCACCGAAACTACCGTCGGACGTGGCTTTATGGGCAGTCTGGATCAGCCGCACGCCGTCGCTCCCAACCTCGGTCTGCTCAGGACACATGCCGACAACTGCGTCGACATGCAAATCCATCCCCTCACACGCGATCCGCGTGGCACGGTAATTGGATCCTTGCCCAAAACCTCGCCCAGCATCACCGATGTGGGCGCCGACGCATCGCGCGAACATCTTCGCATTTGGCTTGAGGGTGAGCACTGGTACGCCCAGGGCCTTGGATCGACCAACGGCACGGTGCTCGAATCGGGCGCGGGCGACGGCGATATCGTAATCGAGCCGCCGCGCGACCTACGCGAGCCCGGCAAGATCTATCCCCCAGTGGAAATCGAAAACAGCGACAGGCTCCATCTGGGTCTCTACACGACATTCCTTGTCATTGTGGACTAGCGCGGACGGCGATCGAAAGACGGTCGCCGTCCGTCTTTCGTCTTCTACCTTCTGCGTCGTAAACGACAATGCTCAGCGGTATACGTGGGCAGTGCGGCTATCATGGTACTTTACCGATATCCGCACTGCTCGCGTAAACGTGCGGCAACCCATGCCAGACAAAGGAACGCCATGGATACTACCGATAGCGCCTATGGCGACAAACTCGTCCGTCTCGATACGTTCGATACCGCCGTGGCGGTCGACCCCAGCGCCGAGGACGACGCCAAGCGTCGGTTTATGACGCTTATTCTCCAGACGGCCCACCGCAACAACGGCAACATCGGGCACGTGCTGCGCGCGACCAACACGAGCGGCGAGGTCTTTGCCGTCAAGCTACTCAAGGACAATGCCATCCTTTCCGGCCAAGCCCCCGACCGCTCCGCCGAGCAATCGGCAGCGCACCTGGCCAGCACCGCCGCGCTGTTCGAGGAGTACCGTCATCTGTGTACCGTCTCGCACCTGCGCGGATTTCCGCGCGTCTATGGCTACGGATCGTGCGAGGATGACCCTCTCATCCTCATGGAGTGGGTCGAGGGCACCTCGCTCAAGCAGGCGCTGCCCCTGCTTCCGCACGACGCCTCGGGCGGGCTGACCACCCAGATGGTCGCTGCTGTCGGAAACGCCGTGCTTCCTGCGCTCTTGATGACCCAAGGCCTCGTGAATCCGGTCATCCATCGCGACCTGTCGCCTGCCAATATCATGTTCCGCACCACCAGCCGAACACTCGAGCAGCAGATTGCCGATTGTTCCTTTGACCCCTGCCTCATCGACATGGGCTCCGCGACCATGGCTCTCGGCGACGACACGATCACCCGGCGCGCCGACATCTGGCGCTTTGCCACACCCGCATACGCCGCGCCCGAGATGCTCACGCAGGATATCGAAGGCATCGCGGCCCTTCGCCGTTCGCCCGCGATCGACGTCTATGCGCTTTCGAGCATTCTGTACCAGCTCTACAGCGGTCGCAAACCGTTTGACTTTGAGTCGACGGACGCCGCTGCAACCGGCTCGTTCTATCTCGTAAAGACCAAGACCAAGCCGGCGCCGCTCGAGCCGCGCTGCGAGGGCGATGAAGCGCTCGTCCAAATCATCATGAAGGGTCTCTCAGTCGAGCAGTGCGATCGTCCCACCGAGCAGCAGATGCTCGAGGTGCTCTCGGCATACCTCACCGATGCCGAATCCGAGGGCCGCGAAGGCACAGGAGACGAGGCCGCGATTGATATCTATTCTGGCACGCACCTTAAGGTCGACGTCGCCGGCGAGCGCGCGCGAGAGATCCTGGAGCAGGCCCGGCACGATGCCATGACCCGCCGCCGCTTTATTATCGGTGGCGTCGTTGCAGCCGTTGCGGGGCTCAGCGTCATTGGGGCGGCGACCCATGGCTTTGGCATCCCCGACTACCTGGACGGCATCCGCGGTTCGCTTGACGACTACACTTGGGATCAGCTGCAGGGGATCTCGCTCAAGATTAAGGCCGCCGAGACCCGTAGCGAGGCACGCGAGATTGCCAAGCGCTATCATCTGCTCGATGACAACGGGCATATCCCCTATCCGTGTACCAAGCGCGTGAAACTCACCAACGGGCTGGAGGTCGGCGCGCAGCTTGTGGGCATCCGTCACGATGAGCTTCTGGACGGTACGGGCAAGGCCGGGCTGACGTTTATGTTCGACGCGGGTATTGCCGAGCGCAACGCTGCGGCTGAACCGCCGAGCGCCGGCTGGGCAGATTGCGAGCTGCGGGAATGGCTCAACGGCGACGGCCTTAAGCTGCTGCCCAACGAGTTGCGCGCACTCATCAAATCTGTCAAAAAGATCTCGAATAACGCTGGCGCCGCCAACAGTGCATCGTGTCTGAGCGAGTTGCCCGCAACCCTTTGGCTGCCCGCCATGGTCGAGCTGTGCGGTACGCAACCGCCCGATTCGTTTGCCAAGGACTATCACTACCTGGCAGACATCTACAACGGCGAGGGCAAGGAGTATCAGCTCTTCCGCGAGCTCAAGGTGAGCCCGTATTCCACGAACGAGACGATGGTCCGCCAGTGGAAGGGCAAGGACACCTGCTGGTGGGAGCGCACGGTGAGCCCCGACACATCGGAGAGCAAAGGCACACTCTATATGAACCGCGTGGGGCACGACGGCGACGTCTTTACGTACGCAACGCCTGCGGAAAAGCCAAACAAGCTAACCTGTGTGATCCCCGGGTTCTGTATCTAGGCGGCGGGCGTCTTGCCGCGACGGGACCCCACCCCGGCAATTGTCTCGATCTGTAACAGTTAGAGATCATTTTCCCTGCTAGATGTTACAGGTTGAGATGATTGGTTGAGACGGTCCATCGGCCAACCAACCACCCTCATCTGTAACGAAATGTCATACATTTCTTTCTGTACTGGACACCCCCAGGGGGTATGGGTGTATAGTATCGGCAGGTTAACAATTCCAACACTACGTCACAGAAAGGAGAAGCCATGGCTCACGATAAGTTTGACGTGGGCGGCATGACGTGCGCCGCGTGCCAAGCGCACGTGGACCGTGCCGTCAGCAAGCTCGACGGCGTCGAGAGCGTCGCGGTCAATCTGCTCGCCGGCTCCATGCTGGTGGACTATGACCCCGCGCAGGTCACCCCCGACGACATCTGCACCGCCGTCGATCGCGCTGGCTACTCGGCCTCGCCCGTCAGCACGGGCACCGGCGCCGACGGCTCAAACGGCAGCACGCAAGCCAGGTCCGGCGCCGCCCATATGGAGTCGCCCACCAAAAAGCTGGAGGCCGCCGCCTCCGCCATGCGCACCCGCCTCATCATCTCGATCATCTTCCTCATCCCGCTGTTCTACATAGGCATGGGGCACATGCTTGGCTGGCCGCTGCCCGGCGTCTTCACCGACCATACCCACAGCATGACGCTCGCCCTCACTGAGCTCGTCCTGCTCATCCCCATCGTCTATGTCAACGACGCATACTTCATCAACGGCTTTAAATCGCTCGCGCATGGCGCGCCCACCATGGACGCCCTCATCGCCGTCGGCGCCACCGCGTCTATCGCCTGGTCGCTCTACGCCATGTTTATCATGGCCGACCAACTGGCCGCCGGGCAGGTCCACGAGGCCATGATGACGGGCATGGACAATCTGTATTTTGAGAGTGCGGGCACAATCCTGTCGCTCGTCACCGTGGGCAAATACCTCGAGACGCGCAGCAAATCCAAAACCGGCGGCGCCATCGAAGCGCTGATCGACCTGGCGCCCAAGACCGCGACCGTCGTGGCCGAGGACGGCACCGAGTCCACCGTCGACGTCGACGCCATCCTTCCCGGCCATGTCCTGCGTGTGCGCCCCGGCGAGTCTATCCCTGTCGACGGCGTAGTACTCGAGGGCGCGTCGGCCGTGGACGAGAGTGCGCTCACCGGCGAGTCCATCCCCGTGGAAAAGACCGCCGGCGACACCGTCAACGCCGCCACGGTCAACCGCACCGGATCGTTTACCTTCCGCGCCACGCGCGTGGGCGCCGACACGTCGCTTGCCAAGATCATCCAGCTCGTCGAGGACGCCAACGCCACCAAGGCGCCCATCGCCCGCATGGCCGATAAGGTCGCCGGCGTGTTTGTGCCCGTGGTGTTCGTAATCTCGGCCGTGACCTTTGCGGTGTGGATGGCACTGACCGGCAGCGTGAACGAGGCGCTCACCTCAGCCGTGGCGGTGTTGGTGATCAGCTGTCCGTGCGCACTCGGCCTGGCCACGCCCGTCGCCATCATGGTGGGCACCGGCAAGGGCGCCGAAATGGGCATCCTGTTCAAAAGCGCCGAGGCGCTGGAAAACCTACGCAGCGTGGGCACCGTGGTGCTCGACAAGACCGGCACGGTCACCCGCGGCAAGCCGGCCGTGACCGATATTGTGGTTGCCGCGCGCGCCGACGGCTCGCCCGCCATGAGCGAAAAGGCGCTGCTCAAGTTAGCCGCCGCGCTGGAGCGCTCGAGCGAGCACCCGCTGGCCGAAGCGATTATGGCCGAGTGCGAGGCGCGCGGAATCGTGGCGCGCATGGTCGAGGACTTTGCCGCAGTGCCTGGACGAGGCGTTACGGCGCGCGAGGGGCAGAATGTCATCGCAGCCGGCAACGTGCGCCTGATGAACGGGCTGGGCGCGGAGGTGCCCGCCGGTCTTGCCGAGCAGTTCGCTGCCGAAGGCAAGACGCCGCTGTTCTTTGCCAAGAACGGTGAGCTTGTCGGCACCATCGCCGTGGCCGACGAGGTCAAAGAGACGAGCGCTGCTGCCATCGCCGCATTGCGCAAGCTCGGCGTCGATGTGCGTATGCTCACCGGCGACAACCGCGTGACGGCCGAAGCCATCGCCCGCCGCGTGGGACTGAGCAGCGAACAGGTCATCGCCGACGTCCTCCCCGCCGACAAGGAACGCCACGTGCGCGAACTGCAGGGTGCGGGCAGCAAGGTCGCCATGGTGGGCGACGGCATCAACGACTCCCCCGCCCTGGCGCGCGCCGACGTGGGCCTTGCGATCGGCACCGGCGCCGACATCGCCAAGGAGGGCGCCGACGTGGTACTCATGCGCAGCGACCTCATGGATGTTGCGCGGGCCATCGAGCTGTCGCGCGCCACGATCCGCAACATCAAGCAGGACCTGTTCTGGGCACTGTTCTACAACGGCATCGGCATTCCGCTCGCCGCGGGCGTGTTCTTCCCGCTCACGGGATGGCAACTCTCGCCGATGTTTGGCGCCGCGGCCATGAGCCTGTCGAGCGTGTGCGTCGTAAGCAATGCGCTGCGTCTGAAATCCTTTAAGCCTAAAGTGGCAAAATAGGCTAACCATTAAGTCCATTTAGAACGGGTTTTCCAGGTGCCCGAGATTGACCTGAAAGAGGAGCGACGCGTACTTTGGTACGCGAGCGACGGCTTGAAGGTCAAGGTCGGGTGCCTGGGAAAGCCGACACAACAGAGAGGAATACCCATGCGTTACACGATCAAGACTTCCGGCCTTATGTGCGGCCACTGCGATGCCACCGTCGAGACGGCGCTGCTCAACGTGGCCGGCGTGACCGACGCCGACGCCGATCACGAGACCCAGACCGTCCAGGTTGAGTGCGCCGACACCGTAACCGCCGAGCAACTCGCCGCCGCTGTCGAGGCCGCGGGCGAGAAATTCCACGCCCTGTCTGTGACCGCCGCGTAGCGACCTGAACGCACCCCTCCCCCGACCAGAAACGAGGACCCGCCATGATGGCAGACCACAAATCGGTGACCCGCATGCTCAAAACGGCACGCGGCCAGATCGACGGCATCTTGCGGATGGTCGATGAGGACCGCTATTGCGTCGACATCTCCACGCAGCTCATGGCAACACAGGCGCTCCTCGCGCGCATTAACGCCGACGTGCTCAAGGCGCATATCGAGGGCTGCGTGACTTCGGCAATCGAATCGGGCGACGAAGACCTCAAAGCCGCCAAACTCGCCGAAATCGAACGCGTCGTCGACAAACTCTCCAAGTAATTGGGGCATTGGGGACAGGTACGTTTGCACCACATTGGTGCAGATTAACCTGTCCCCCTTGCTCTAAATCGGGTATAAAGGCGTGCGGCATATCGAATGAAAGGCAATTTGCATGAATGACTTTATGAAGGGCCGCAATGGCGCTGACGAACTCACCATCGTGATGGGCTTCGCAGGCATTATCATCGCCATGATCGGATCGATAGCCCGCATCCAGTGGCTCAGCTGGATTGCCATCGCCGTAATCGTGATTGGCGTGCTGCGCGGCCTGTCCAAAAATATCGACGCACGTCACAAGGAGAACGAGGCCTTTGTCGCCGCGACCGCCAATGTTCCCGGCTTGGGCAAGTTTGTCGCCAGCTTGGGCGCCGGCGCCGCAGCGGCCAGCACCTCACGCGCAGCCGGAACGAGCAAGGAAGACTTTGAGCGCGCCAAGCGCACAGCCAAGAAGATGTGGAAGGGTCGCAAGACCACGGCATACCTCAAGTGCCCCAACTGCGGCCAGATGCTCTCCGTCCCCAAGGGCAAGGGCAAGATTCGCGTCACCTGCCCCAAGTGCCACGCCAAGATGGAGACGCGCTCATAGCCGCTACACCATAGGACAAATAAAAGCCGAGGCCTCGCACCGGGACCTCGGCTTTTTCTGATTATGACAAAAGGATTGTCCCTTTTTCGCATCGCCATATCGCGCGCTTACGCCACGCCGTCGCGGGCAAGCTCCTCGGCCAGCGCCTCAGCCGGCATGGCCATAATCGCGTCGAGCTCGGCGTCCACCTCGGGAATACGCTTCACCTTGAGCTTGCGTACCAGATCACCGCGACACATCACATGTATCGGCTCACGCAGAGCGCACAGATTATCGAGAGGATTCTCGCGCGTTACCAAGATATCGGCAGCCTTGCCGCACTCGATCGCGCCAGTATCGCCGCCCAGCCCCAGCAGCTCGGCATTAACCTGCGTGGCTGTATGCAGTGCGAAGGCGTTGCTCACGTCGACATACTTGGCAAAATAGGCGACCTCGCGCCACATGTCATACTGCGTCACGAACGGGCAGCTTGAGTCCGTGCCAAGGCCCACCTTAACGCCAGCTTCCAGTGCGGCACGGGCGCTCTCGATGATGCCCGAGCACACGATGTCGCCGTTCTTCTTTTGCGTATCGGTAGAATGGGTCTTTTCCGGGTCGAGCAATACAAACGGCAGCGCCGGGCTGATAGTGCAGGTCACACTCGGAGCACGCCCCTCGAGCTGCGTGCCCGCGGCGCCACGGTACAGCTCCAAGATTTCGGGTGTCAACGGAGCGCCGTGCTCAATCGTGTCAACGCCGGCCTCAAGCGCGGCCTTCACGCCCTCGGTACTCTCGACATGGGCCATAACCGGAAGGCCCATATCGTGCGCCGCCTTGCATGCCGCCGCGGCAACCTCCACTGGCATACGCAGCACGCCCGGCTCGCCCACCTCGGTCGCATCGAACACGCCGCCCGTCACGAACAGCTTAATGACGTCGGCACCACGCGCATACAGGTCGCGCACCTGTTCGGCTGCCTCGGCGGGACTGTTGGCCACCTGGGCGAACAGGCCCGCACCATGGCCGCCCGGCACCGTGATGCCCGTTCCCGGCGCCACCAGGCGAGGACCCTGATACTTGCCGGCATCGATAGCATCGCGCACGGCCAGATCGGCAAACAGCGGGTCGCCCGCGCCGCGCACCGTGGTCACGCCGCTTGCTAGCTGCTGCTGGGCACTGCCTTTGAGGATGCGGCGGACGATGGTGCGGCCCACGGGATTATCGAGCTTCTTCATCAGCGCGCCCGCATCGCCGGCCGAGACAGGCTTGCCCGAGCCGCACAGGTGCACGTGCATATTGATGAGACCGGGCATGAGATACGCACCACCCAGGTCGATAACCTCGGCACCCGCGGGCGCCTGCGCCACAGCACTCGGCCCCATCCATGTGATGACACCGCGCTCAACGGCCACGGCCATATCGGGTTGCGGCTCCATATGCTCCGAACCATCCAGAATGGTCGCATTGATAAACAACGTAGAACGATCGGCAGACGCCATATCGAGCTCCTCCCTCACGATTAACATGAACATTTGTCCATTATCACCTAATGCAGCGACCTAAAGTCGAGCATATCGGTTAACGGAGGGAAGAGGGGATATGGGGGACGGAATACGTTGCAGCCCCACCCCAGCAACATCAGGGGAATGTCTCGATCTGTAACAGGTACAGGGTTATTGGGCCCCTTGATGTTACAGATCGAGACATTCGGTCGACGTTTCACCGGTTTGTCTCGATCTGTAACAGTTACGAGCTCAAATAACCTCTAAACGTTACAGATTGAGACAAAACCTCTCAGCGCCCATACCACTGACGTCTCCACTCCTCAGCCAATTCAGCCTGCCGAGGAATACCCGCCAGCCTCATTTTCTCGACCAGCTTCCCCGGGTCTTTGAGTTCGTTAAACGTAAACCGAAGCACCTTGTGCCCGAGCATCGTCAGATGAGACTCTCGCTGACGTTCTGCCACGAATGGGTCGACCGACTCCCGACGCTCACCGTTCTGCAAGGTATACTTTCCCTTCCCGTCGAGCTCGCCGATGACACATGTCCCATCCTCGAGCCTCCAGAAATAATCAACCCGAAACACCTGGCTCGAATCGAGCGGATCGCGAAACTCCACCTGCAGCCCCGGAACCGGAAAGCCGTACGCAATAAAGAACGCTCGGAACCGAGACTCGCCGCCGTTTT
>CABUBS010000072.1 GCA_902489855.1 uncultured Collinsella sp. | reverse complement strand
CGCCAACGTGTTGGCCGTGGCGCGTGCCGTGGTGGAGGCCGCGCAGCGTCTGTGTCTACTAGTTGCCGAGGAACTCGGCAACGGTCTTGGCGATTCCTTCGCCGGTGAGGCCGTAGTGCGCAAAGACCTCGGGGCTCGTGCCGGTGATGACCGGCGCGTCGGGCAGGCTCAGGCACTTGACCGGACGCGGACAATGCTCGCCCACGACCTGCGCGACCATGGAACCCAGACCGCCGAAGGGGCTGTGCTCCTCGACTGTCACGACGGCGCGCGTGGCCCCGGCGGCCTCAATCACGGCCTCGGCGTCGAGCGGCTTCACACAGTACATGTCGAGCACCGTTGCCGAGATGCCCTGCTCGGCCAGCAAGTCGGCGGCGTCCACGGCATGGCGGACCATCTCGCCGGTGGCGACGATCGTCACATCGGTGCCGCGGCGCACCCAGGTGGCGCGGTCCATCTGAAACGGGCACTCGTCCTCGGTGTACACGTCCTCGACCGGGTTGCGCCCCACGCGGATGTAGGCCGGCTTGTTGTCGGCGACCAGGGCGCGCACGAGCTCGGCGGTCTGGAAGCGGTCGCTCGGCAGATACACGCGCATGTTGGGAATCGCGCTCATGGCGGCGATGTCCTGCGCGGAGTGGTGGCTCATACCGAGGGCGCCGTAGGACACGCCGCCCGAGATGCCGATGAGCTTGACGTTGGTGTTGGAGTACGAAACGTCGACCTTGCACTGCTCATACGAGCGCGTGGTCACAAAGGACGCCGGCGAGGCGGCCCAGGCCTTCTTGCCGCACGAAGCCATGCCGGCGGCGATGCTCACCAGGTCCTGCTCGGCAATGCCGACCTCAACGGACTGCTGGGGATACTGATCGAAGAACGGCGTGAGCGACGCGGAGCCGCGGGAGTCGGAGCACAGGACGACGATGTCCTTATCGGTCTCGGCGGCCTCGAGCAGCGTGTCGCAGATAACCTTGCGGTTGGCGATCTTGTTAGCCATTGATGGCCTCCTTATGGGCAGCGAAATCGGCGATGATCTGGGCATATTCCTCATCGTTGGGCAGGTGATGATGCCAGGCGGCCTTGTCCTCCATAACGGGCGAGCCATAGCCCTTCACCGTGTTGAGGATGATGACCGTGGGCTTTCCGCTGGTCTCGGCCGCAAGCGTCAGCGCAGCGTCGATGGCCTGGACGTCGTTGCCCGGAATGGAGAGCACGTTCCAGCCGAAGGCGGCCCAGCGCTCCTCCTGCGAATCCTGCTTCATGACGTCCTCGGTGCTGCCGCTGATCTGCAGGCGGTTGCGGTCCACGAGCGCGCACAGGTTATCGAGCTGGTAGTTGCCGCCGCTCATGGCGCCTTCCCAGACCGAGCCCTCGGCAAGCTCGCCGTCGCCCATGATGGTGTAGACGCGGTAGTCGCGGCCGTCCATCTTGCCTGCAAGCGCCATGCCGACGGCCACGGGCAGGCCATGGCCCAGCGAACCGGAGTTCATCTCGATGCCCTTGAGCTTGTTGTTGGGGTGGCCGATGTAGGGGCTGCCGAACTTGGAGAAGCGGGCCTTGACGTCGTCGAGGTCCAGATAGCCCTCGTGGCACAGCACCGCGTAGTAGGCCTCCATGGCGTGGCCCTTGGAGAGCACAAAGCGGTCGCGGTTGGGATCGTCGACGGTCTCGGGCGAAATGTTAAGGTGGTTGGCGTAGAGTGTCATGAGGGCGTCGATCACCGACATGTCGCCGCCAATATGGCCGCCGGCGCCAGCCATGATGATATCGACGCAATCACGGCGAAGGTCCCAGCGCAGGGACTCAAGCTCTTCGATAGTTGCCATTTCTACTCTCCTCGCAGGTAGGCTTTGACGTCTTCTTCAATGGGATCGTACAGGTCGGGCTGGATGCCAATGTACTTGCAGGCCTCGTAGAGCACCGGCACCACGTTGGCGTGAATAGCGACGCAGTGGTGGATGTAGGGGCCCTCGACGATCTTGGCCTCAAGGCGCTTGAGGTTTTCGACCTCGACCCACAGGTAGGTGCCCATGCCGGCCGGGCCGTCGATGCCGCGGGCGTTGCCCAGCAGCAGCGAATACTCGCCGTTGTCGCCGTCAAAGCGGGCAAGGGTGAGATCGCCGTGCTTGGCCTCGGCCGTCAGCGCGCCGGGGTGGTCGAAAGCCAGCGGGTAGGTGAGCTTGGGCTTGACGGCCGCGCAGCTGCAGGGCCAGGGGCCGCAGTGCTGCAGCAGCTCGCCGTTCTCGTTATCGGGATGGCGCACGGTCCAGTCGGCGAACATGCCGCGGTGACGGCCCAGGTCGGCGGCCTCGACCATCAGCGCGGTGATTGCGCCGTGGATATCGGTCTCGCATACGATAGGAATGCCCATCTCGTTGAGGATGGCGTTGGCGGCGCAGGGCATAATGCCCAGCTCGTCCTGCAGGGCGTTCCAGCACTGGATGGCGCCGGCGTTGCAGCCGTACTTCTCGACCAGGCACTTCATGGCGATGGCAAGACCGGCGACCGCGGGAACCTTGTCCTCGGGGATGCAGATCTCAAAGCTGTCGTTGATGTGGGCAAGCATGGCGGCCATGGCCTGCTCGTCGGCCTGGGCGTCGCGCACAGCCTGGACAAGCTCGGTCATGGGGATAGGCGAAAGCTGGATGTTGAACTTCTCGAGCAGCTCACCCTCGTTGCACATGGTCGACCAGAAGTCGAACGGACGGGTGGCCATCTGCAGGATGCGGGTGTGCTTGAAGGTCTTGACCACGTTGCACACGGCCAAAAAGTCCCAAACGCCGCGCTCGAACTCGGGGTCGGTCAGGCGGCAGTTGGTCATGTAGGTGAAGGGAACCTGGAAGCGGCGCAGGACCTTGCCGGTGGCGAACAGACCGCACTGGCTATCGCGCAGGCGCGTGCCGTCGGGCTCGGGGCGCTCGTCGCGCGGGCCCCACAGCAGCACGGGCAGGCCGAGCTCGCGGGCAAGGCGAGCGCAAACGTACTCGGTGCCAAAGTTGGCGTGGCACAGCATAATGCCATCGACGCCCTCGGCGCGGAATTTCTTGACGATAGGCTCAATGTGGCTGTCGTCGAACAGCAGGCCCTCGTCATTGATGTCGTCGATATCCACGATGTCGACGCCGATCTCGCGCAGGCGATCAGCCGTCAGGCCGCGATACTTGATTGCGTCCGGCGCGCTAAAGATGCTGCGGCGCGTGGGCACAAAGCCGAGCTTGATCTTGTCCATGTACGTCCTCCCCTAATCACATGTTCAGTAAACAGACGCATGTTTCGTTTTGTTCTGTTTACTAAATGTTTTACTCTTTTGTTTAATAGTCTAGCGCGAAAGTCCCGTAAACGGTAGAGAAATCAGCCTAAACGGTATGTAAACAAACTGAACATACAAGGGAAACAAAAAGAGGGCCCCGAAGGACCCTCTCTTAGTAGCGTTAGATATGGCTGCCTTAGCGAGCTTTGCCGCCCTGCGCCCCGGCGTTTTCTTCGCCTAGATCTCGCACACGCTCTGGCGCTCGACAAAATAGGTCGACACGGCCGTCTTGCAGGTATAGCTCTTGGGATTGCGGATGTTGCCCACCAGGCGGCGCACCGCGATCTCGCCCACCTCGTGCTTGGGAACGTGCACCGTGGTGAGCGGCGGATTGGAGAAGGCGCCCAAAGACAGATCGTCAAAGCCGATGATTGAGACATCCTCGGGGACACGTATGCCGTGCTCGTTCAGCGCGCGCATGGCGCCTACGGCGAGCACGTCGTTTTCGGCAAAGAAAGCCGTCGGCAGGTCGTCGCGCGAGACGCTGTCGAGCCATGCGCCCATGTCGCGATAAGCACCTTCGAGCGTGGTGCCCAGTGTGACGCGCCATGTCGGGTTGGCCTCAAGGTCCGCATCCTCAAGCGCTTGGCGATAGCCGCGCTCGCGATCCTTAAAGTTGCGGATGCGAAGGTCGCCTGCCAGATAGCCGATTTGCTTGTGACCCTTCTCGATAAGGTAGTCCACGGCGCGCAGCACCGAGTCGGTGTTGGCAATGACTACGGCATCGAAGTACTGACGATCGCTCCAGCCATCGAGCACGATCAAGTGGGCGGCAGCGTTGGCGAACAAGGCATAGTCTTCCTCACCCAGCTCGGTACCCATCAGCACGATAGCGGCGGATGGATCGGCGATCAGGCCCTCGACCTGCGGACGCACGGCGTCCAAGTCGCTAAAGTCGAGCGAGACAAAGCTCGTGCTCATACCGTGACGGCGCGCCTGGCGCTCCACGCCCTCAATGACCGCAGGATGGAAGGTGCTCTCGTCCAGAATGGCGCCCGTCTTGCGCGCAAGCACGAACTGAATGCTCTCGAGCTGCGTCGACTGCTGATAGCCCAGCGACTGTGCGCACTCCAGGATGACCTTGGCGGTCTCCTCACTCACGCTGCGCTTGCGGTTGAGCGCGTTGGACACGGTCGCAGGCGAAAAACCGGTGATGCGGCTGATCTCGCGAACACTTGCTTTGGCCATTGTTCCCCCTAGCAACGGCCGTGGCGGAGCATCGCAACTCGATAGCTCGGCAAATAAACGACCGCAAATTCAATCTAAACAGAGTAGTAAATGTTTAATAGCTAGTTTAGCCTGTTGTCAAGCGAAGTGGCACGACTATTCCCCCAACGGGCGCATTTGTCCATCTTAACGTTATTACGCAAGGTCTTCGCCATTGCTTGCTATTACGCGTCGGTACCATTCGAAGCTTTTCTTTTTACGTCTCTCAAACGAGCCCGCACCGCTATCGTCTCGATCGACATAGATAAACCCGTAGCGCTTACGCATCTGTCCTGTGGCGACCGAAACCAAATCGATCGGGCCCCAACAGGTATATCCCATGAGTTCCACCCCGTCGAGCTCGACGGTCTCCCTCATCGCCTCGATGTGGGCCCGCAGGTATTCAACTCGATAGTCGTCTTCTATTTCACCCGAATCTTCCGGCACATCAGGAGCACCCAAACCGTTTTCGACGATGAACAGCGGCTTTTGATAGCGATCCCAGATTTCATTCATGGTGACGCGCAGCCCTTTGGGGTCGATAAACCTCCCCCAAGGCTCCTGTTTTAGATACGGATTAGGCGCCGAGCGAAGAAGGTTCGAATCGAACTGACCTTCCGCATGCGCTTTTGCGACGCGCGTCGAGTAATACGAAAACGAGACGAAATCGACCAGGTTTGCAGCCAGTATTTCGCGGTCATCATCCCGATAGGGCACCTCAAAACCATGGCGGGCGTATTCCTTGAGAACATAGCTCGGGTACGCACCGCGCACCTGGACGTCGGTAAACATGTAATGGCTGCGATTCTCAGCCTGCGCAGCCAGCACATCGTCCGGATCACATGTAGCCGGATAGAAGACACCTGCGTTGAGCATGCAACCGATCTTCGCCCCAGGGCACAGTTCATGACACGCCCCGACCGCACGGGCGCTCGCAACCAATACATGGTGCACGGCCGTGTGAACCGTTGCATAGCGATTCTCCCCTTGCTCGAAGATGATCCCCGCCGCCATAAAGCACGCCTGCGTCATGATGTTGATCTCGTTAAAGGTCAGCCAATAATTGACCAATCCCCGATAGCGCTCGAACACGGTACGCGAATATCGCTCGAACAGGTCGACCAACCTGCGATCGCGCCATCCGCCATACGCATCGACGAGATGCATGGGGACATCATAGTGGTTGAGCGTCACCAAAGGCTCAATGTCATGCGCGCGACACGTCCTAAAAACATCCTCGTAAAAGGCAAGGCCTTCTTCATTGGGCTCGGCTTCGTCTCCTTTGGGAAAAATGCGGCTCCAGGCGATTGATAAGCGCAGGCATTTAAAACCCATCTGGGCAAACAGTTCAATATCCTGCTTGTACCTATGGTAAAAATCAATGCCCTTGCGAGCGGGATAGAAGCTGTCGGGTGCCAACGCACGCGGATCAAGGTCTCCCCGCATGACGTCCATGCGTTGATCGCCAAACGGCAGCATGTCGGAATTGGCTAAACCGCGACCGCCTTCGTTCCATCCTCCCTCGCACTGGTTTGCAGCCAGAGCCCCGCCCCATAAAAAATCTTCTCTAAACATTATGGTGTCGTCCTTTCTATCAAATTCCCGGCCCACACTGTCGAACGCAACGGACTCGGCAAGTGCCGCGCAACAGCACAGTACCGTTGCGCGGCCAAGGGGTCGGACCGCGCAACGGCTGGGGAGCATATTTGTGTAGTAGCCTCTTATGCCTCGACGGATTCAACGGCCTCAGAATCGCCGCTCTTGGACTTCAACGGCATCTTCTCCTGTCCTTCAAATCCAAAAATCATCGCCAACGCAAACGTCACGGCACCGCCAGCAAGACACCCGATGGTGCCAGGGATGATATCCTGAGCAAACATGAGCACGTTCATCCATGGGAAACCAACGCCAGTGAAGATATAGACGTTGGCATGAAGAAGGCTTACCAGCAGACCACCGACAGCACCACCAATCATGTTCCAGGCAAGAGCCTTCTTGTCGCGAAACAGGATGCCGTAGATGATGGGCTCACTCACGCGACCGAAGGCATAGGTGATGAACAAGTTCCAGCCCGTGGCTCGACTCTCCTTGCCCTTAGCGCGCAGGCCATAGGCGAGCGCGATGGCAAGCGTGGTGTAGGCTACAACCGCGGTGCCGGGGTATAAGATGGCGTCGTAACCGTTCTGGAGCGCGGCGGGCAATATGGCGGTATAGATCGGCACGTGCATGCCGGTGGCGATGATCAGATTCCAGAATGCGCCGATAACCGCGGTCGCAGCGGGACCGGCAACAGAGGCGAGCCAAATGATGAAATCGGCCACAAGGCCCATGACAAATTGGACGGCAGGGCCGCAGAGGCACAGCGCGACCGGCAACATCACGAGCACCGTACCCACGGGTACGATCAGAATGCGCAACATATCAGGCGAGATCTTCTTAAAGAAGCGCTCAACATAGGACTGGGCCCAGGTGATCAAGATGACCGGAAGAACAGCCTGGGTGTAGTTGACGAGCTGCATGGGGATGCCGAAGACGCTGAAAGGCTTTCCGTCCTCAACAATAGCGAGCATGTCGGGATAAATCATCACAACAGCGATGAGCAGTGCCAGCACAGGACTCGTTTTGAACTTCTTAGCCGAGCTATAGGCGGCAAACACCGGGAAGTAGTAATACGCCGCATCGCCCACCAGGGAAAGGATCCGATACAGGTCGCTCGTTTCGGACATAAAACCGGCGCCTTCGGGCCCAAACAGAATAACGAGCATCTTGAAGATACCGGCGACACAAAAGATCGGAAGGATCGGGGTGATAGCGCCGCTCACGGCATCGAGCAGCTGATTGAAGAGGTGCTTGGGCGCCAAGCGCTCCTTCCAGCTAAGCTGAGGGCCATCGAGTTCCTCGTCAATCGATACCGTGACCTCGAATCCGCCCTGCTTACAAACCTCGTCGTAGACCTTGTCGACCGTGGGCCCGACCACCAGCTGCACCTGCCCTCCGGCGTGCACGACGCTGATGATAGACGAGATGTCCTCAAGCTTCTCATCATTCGAGAGGCTTTCATCCTTGAGGTTGAAGCGCAGGCGCGTCATGCAATGCGTAACCGAAGCCACGTTTTCCGCCCCGCCCACAGTGGAGAGAATCTGCTCTGCCACCTTTTTGTAATTTGCCATCATTGGCTCCTTTGCACAATCTTGGCTTACTGTTCGAATCGGCAAAGGTCATGCCCCGAATGGCTACGGGTTACAATCCTTTTTTGGAGATGATCCGGTTGAGATGGATCATCAGATAGAGTTCCTCCTCCTCGGAGAGCGTGGCGTCCCACGTTTCACGACAATAGGAACCGATATGCTTCACGCACTCTGCCAACTGCGGAAACTCCTCACGAAAGTTCTTGTACATCTGCATGTTGGCGCTGTTCAGCGACTCGCCGGCTTGAATGCGCTTGAACAGGTACCGCAGATGCGTGGCGAAGCGGGTGAAATCAAAGGAATCGCGGTCGACAATAATGCGGAAATCGCTTTCGAGAATCTCGATAACGTCCTCGAGCATATCGTCGAACTGCTTTGCGGGCTCGGCCGTGGCTTTGACGGCTTCAACAACCCGTGCGTTCACGAGATTCATCGCAATACTGGCAATCTCATCCTTGGGAAGCCGCTCTCCGAGCTCCTTCTCGAGTCGCATGACGATAAACTGGGCAGCCTTGTATTCCTTCGGATACGTCTCCCGCACTTCATAGGCAAGAGGCATCGCGATGCGGACCCCCTTTTGGGCTCGCGCAACGGCAAACGACAGGTGATCAGCCATGAACAGCGTCGCATTGGTCGAGAGGTCGTAGGGTAGTTCGTTGGCAACGATGTCCATAACTTTCGCCGCAAACATCACGATATCCGAGGGAAGATCCCTCATGACATCTTGTCCTTTAGGATCAATGTCGTAAAACGTATGCTCGATTTTAGAAAGAGGGAGCTCTCGAGGAAAATCTCCGCCGAAACCGACGCCCCTGCCCATGGCGATGACATCTCGCCCCTGTCCGTCACGGCAAAGAACCGCGTTGTTGTTAAGCTTTTTAATTGCAAGCATGGTGAACCTCCTTTCAAGAACACTCACAGAAAAAGGCATGATAGCCAATAGCAGTGCTATTGCGGTCATGCCTTACGTAACAATCCGTGTTGTATTGCTCTTGGGCATGCCTCCACACAGGAGTAACAATCCAAGATGCAGAATGCATTATAGCGCTCTCCCCGCCCCGGGGACCATCGGGCTGGCGAACGGTAGATGTCGGCCCGCCAGCGGCCACATCGAGCAGATGGGCGTGCTTCGATCCCGAGCCTAGCCTAGGATGCGGGCCATGCGCGCCTTGAACTCCGCGAGGAAGCGCGGGGCGTCCACGGTTAGCGCCACAAGGGCGCTCTTGTCCGGGTCGGCCACGCGGCGCTCGTCGCAGATGGTGCGGCCACGATACTCGCCGAGCAGGTCAACGCGCAGGTTGCAGCCGAGTGCGCCCACGAGCGTGGGGTCGATCGCCACGGCAACGGCTAGCGGATCGTGCAGCGCACAGCCGCCAAGATAAGGCGCGTTCATCTCGTATGAGCCAATGTAGTGCTCGACCATGCCTGCAAACGCGCAGCCCGCCATGGTGCCCGAACCCGTCCAGCCGGCGATATCGCGGCGCGTCAGCACCACACGGTGCGTCACATCCAACCCCACCATGGTGAGCTTGCGGCCCGAGCGCAGCACGGCATCGGCGGCCTCGGGGTCGCTTGCCATGTTGGCCTCGGCGCCCGCGCTCACGTTGCCGGGCACGGTAAGGGCGCCGCCCATCACAACCACGCGGCCGATAGACATCATCGCCGCCGCATCGCGCTCAAGAGCAAGCGCCAAGTTTGAGAGCGGGCCGGTCGCCACGTAGACCAAATCGGGGCCATAGGTGCGTGCGGCATCGATCAGATAATCGACCGCCGCATTGCCATCGGCCGACGTCGCCCCAACCGGCTCATACGGCGATGCAGGCACGCTCGCGCCGCCAATGCCGTTTTTACCATGGATGAGCGTGGTGGACGCCGGCGGCGTATAGGGCTCGGTCGCCTTGATGGGTCGGTCGGCGCCCAGGTACACCGGCACCTCGGGGCGACCCAGCAGGTCGAGCACGGCCAGGCAGTTATGCGCCGACTGGTCTACGCGCACGTTGCCAAAGCACGTGGTAATGCCCACGAGCTCCACCTCGGGGCTCGCGATGGCATAGGCGAGTGCCATCGCATCGTCTACGCCCATATCCAGATCAAGGATCAGCTTCTTGGTTGCCATTGTTCTACTCCGCTTCTCCGTCTAAACCGTCTAAACCAAACTTACGCTCAACTTCGGCGCGCGTGGGAATCGATTGCTGAGCACCCAGGCGCGATACCGTCACTGCCGAGGCGCGAGCGCCTGCGACCATGCACTCAAAAAGGGGCAAGCCCTGCAGCCGAGCCGCCGCAAGTGCGCCGATAAACGTATCGCCGGCGGCCGTGGTATCGACTACCTCGCTGGAGAGCGC
>CABUBS010000071.1 GCA_902489855.1 uncultured Collinsella sp. | reverse complement strand
GATGTTTGCTTGGGTTGAGATGTGCGTCTCGATCGAGCTGATCGACGAGAACGGTCGCGCGCTCTCCCCCGCCGGCCGCGAGCGTGCGCTATGCCCGCGTGACACCAACACCTCACAGCTTGTTCGCCGTCTGTATGACGCCGGTGCCGCGTCGCTCAAGCTCGAGGGCCGCATGAAGGCGCCCGATTACGTGTACTCCATCGTTGATGTGTATCGTCACGAAATTGACGACATGCTATCCGGAACCACCGTTGCCAAGGACGAGGAAGCCGCCCGCCAGCGCCAGCTCAAGCGCTGCTTCAACCGCGACTTTACGCACGCCTATCAGGACGGCACCTCGGGCGACGAGATGATGAGCTATGAGCGTTCCAACAACCGCGGCCAGATCGTGGGCACGGTGCTGGGCAGCCGTCTGGCCAACCGCGACGTGCGCGGGCTCAAACCCGACGACCGTCGTCGTCGTGCCGCCATCGCCCGCATTGAGTTGTTTGAGCCCGTGGGCAAGGGCGACCTGCTGGAGCTTCGCCACGACGACGAGTTTGACCAGTTCCTGACCACCATTGCCGCCGATGATGCCGCCGCCGGCGACATCATCGAGTGCCGCGTGCCCCGCAGCATGCCCGAGGGCTGCCGCGTGCGCGTCATCCGCAGCCAGCGCGCCATCGACGCCGCCGGCGCCGCGCTCAAGCGCGACGTGCTGCGCCGCCGCGCCGTAGATGTGTCCGTCGTGGCGCGCCTGGGCGAGCCGTTTACTGTCACACTCACCTGCTGCGATGATCCTTCGCTTGCGGCCACGGCCACGGGCTTTACCGTCGAGGCTGCTAAGACCCGCGCCGTCGAGGCGTCCGATCTGGTTGAGCATGTGGGCCGCATGGGTTCCTCACCCTTTGAGGCTGCGAGCTTTGATGTGGCGCTCGATGAGGGCTGCGGTATGGGCTTTTCCGCCGTGCACAAGGTGCGCGCCGCCGCCTGTAAAGCATTGGAGGAGGCCATTCTGTCGCCGTACGAGGAACGCGCGAAAACGCTCGAGCTGCCGGTGCTCGACAAATGTACGCGCGCCATGCCCGAGCATTACCGTGACGAGCCGCAAATCTGCGCCGCCGTCACCACGCTCGAAGCCGCCGAGGCAGCTCGTGCCGAGGGCGCCGCGCGCATCTACATGACTACTGACGCGCTCGAGGCTGTCGAACTCTCCCCTGCCGATGCATTTGAGCAGGGCATCGTGCCCATACTCGACGAGGTCTGCCGCGCCGTCGACCACGAGCGCGTTGACCCGTGGGTTGTTGCCGGTGCCACGGTCGCCATTGGCAACATCTCCGAGCTTGCCCTGGCCGCGCAGGCCGGCGCCACGGCCGAGATTCGCTCTTGCCTGCCGGTGCACAACACGCCCTGCATGGAGGCACTTGCCGAGCGCGGAGCCGGTGCGTTTTGGCTCTCGCCCGAAATCACGCTCGACGAGATTGTCTCGCTTGGCACCTCCGCGCCCGCAGCCCTGGGCATCACCGTTTTCGGCCGCCCGCGCGTTATGACAAGCGAGCATTGCATTCTGCAGGTTGCCAACGGCTGCATCCACGATTGTGCCAACTGCCGCCTGCGTGCCCGCAAGCTCTCGCTCAAGAATATCGACGGAAAGGTCATGCCCGTCCGCACCGACATCCACGGTCGCTCTCGCCTGTACGACGCCTACCCCATCGACCTCACGCCGCAGGTTCCTCAGCTGCTCGATGCCGGCGTGCGTCGCCTCATGGTGGACGGAACGCTGCTCGAGACGGATGAGGTGGGCCGTGCCGTCGCCCGTGTCCGTCGTGCCGTCGAAGCAGCGCGGGCCGGCCGCAAGCCCGCCGCCCGTCTACGCGGGGCGACCTCGGGCTGCATGTTTGTGGGAATCAGCTAACCGAAAGGCTTACACGTGAACGAAGAACCTCAAGTCCTCTACTGCGACGCCTGGCTCATGGCCATCGACAAGCCCGCTGGCATGATCGTCCACGGCGACGGCACCGGCGAGCGCACGCTCACCGACTACGCCAGCGACCTGCTGCTGGCGATGGGCGACGGCTTTGCCGTGACCGACATGCAGCCGCTCAACCGCCTAGACCGCGACACCACCGGCGTGGTGCTGTTCTCGCTCGACAAGCAGACGCAGCCCGCCTTTGACCAGATGGTGATCGACCACGCTTTCGAAAAGCACTACCTGGCGCTCGCCGAGGGCAAAATCGACTGGAACGAAAAGCTCATCGACAAGCCCATCGCCCGCGACCGTCACGACAGTCGCAAGATGCGCGTCGGTGCTAGCGGCAAGCCGTCTCAAACGCGCGTGAAGGTACTCAAGCGCCTTAAGAGCCGTCGTGGCCTGCCCACGCGCTCGTATATCGATGTCGAGCTGCTTACCGGCCGCAAGCACCAAATCCGCGTGCATCTGGCGAGCGAGCGTCATCCCCTGGTTGGCGACGACCTGTACGGCACGCCGCGTCCTTGCGGCCTGATGCTCCACGCCCACAGCGTGTCCTTCACGCATCCCGTAACCGGTGAGCACATCCACATCGAAGCCCCCTGCCCCTGGGAGCCCTAAACCACCACAATGGGGACAGGCACCTTTGTGGTGGTTTTGCCGCAATGGCTCGGCCGCGGCCCCAAAACGTCTCGATCTGTAACAGTTAGAACCCATTTTCCGGTCTATCCGTTACAGATCGAGACATTCGAATCCCCCTCAAGGGAAAATCTCAATCTGTAACAATAACTCGTCAAAATCGGTCCCAGATGTTACAGATCGAGACAAAGGGACGGCAAGGTTCGGAAGTATCTCAATCTGTAACACCTAGCCCACTTTTAACGGTCTAGTTGTTACAGATTTAGACAAAACGGCAGACAACAAAAGCGGCATCGCCCATCGAGGGTGTTGCCGCTTTTCTATTGAGGAACCTAAATGGTTTTGACCTTGCCCTGTCGCTAGACCGTGATGACGTTGTCCATCGACTGGTACTTGGCTGGCACCTCGCCCGCGGTAATAATCGTTGCGTCGCGGAAGTCCGCGAACTTGACGGGCGCCACCATGCCGAATTTGCTGGCGTCTGAGATTACGAAGCGTTTGGCGGTATGGCGCATCGAGATACGCTTGACTTGCGCTTCCTCGATATCCGGTGTGGTGAGACCTTGCTCGGCGGCGATGCCATTGGAACCCCAAAAGCCGCAGTTGAAGTTATAGCGGTCCAGGGTTGCCAAGGCGTCGGGACCGACGAGCGCCTCGGTCTCGGGCTTGAGCTCGCCGCCCAGCACCACGGTGCGCATGCCGCGCAGAGCGAGATGCTGAGCATGGAGCACGGAGTCGGTCACATAGGTGACGCCCTCAAGGCGCGGAAGATGCTCGATGAGCCTAAGCGTCGTCGAACCTGAATCGATGTACACAAAGCTCTCGGGCTCCACAAGCGCCGCCGCACGGGCGCAGATGCGCTCCTTGTCATCGTTATGGAGATCACTGCGCTCGTTGATCGTCAGGTCGCGCGTCACGTGCGCACGCTCCAGACTCGTCGCGCCTCCGTGCACCTTGGCGATACGGTGTGCACGGTCGAGCGCCTGCAGGTCGCGCCGAATGGTAGACGCCGTCACGCCCAGGGCTTCAGCAAGCTCCGGCACGGTAACCGAGCCGGCCTGCTGCACCATCGTCACGATCGCGTTGAGCCTATCTTCCGCAAGCATCGCTTACTCCTCCTCGGGGTACACGACTCCCCAGTCGGCGCGGAGCTTGGTCATCAGCTCCATAACATCAGAAGCATAGCCCAGAAGCTCGCGCTTCGAATCATCGCCGGCAACCGCCTTCTCCAGGTCGGCCATCTCGTAGCACAGAGCGTATGCCTCGGTGCCAGCGTGGACCTCCTCACGGTGACCGTCCGCAGTCCACACGATGGTCGCATGGTCGGCACGCGGATACTCGTTGACCTCGATATAGCACTTATCGAAGCTGATGACCGAGCGCTTGGGCTGCTTGGAGTGGAGCGTAAGGCTCACAACGCCCAGCTGCTGCTCAGCATTACGGCAGACAATGCCACCCGCGACGTCAACGCCAGTCTCGCAGGTATTGCCCAGAGACACGACCTCGGCTGGCTGGCTGGCCATAAACAGGCGCATGACGGACAGGGCGTATACGCCAATATCGAGCATGGCACCGCCAGCGAGGTTGCGATTATAGAAACGGTTGGTCAGGTCGCCGTACTCCTTGTAGCTACCAAAGTTGAGCTGAGCGAGGTTCATGCGGCCAAACTCGCCCGCATCCATTCGACGGCGCAGCTCTTGATACAGCGGCATGTGGAGCACCGTGGTGGCGTCCATAAGGACCATGTTGTGCTCGTCGGCGATGGCACGGGCCTCGTCGAGCTCGGCAGAGTTGAGGGTAATGGCCTTTTCGCAGAGCACGTGCTTGCCAGCTGCCAGAGCGGCTCGCAGGTAGGTGATATGCGTGTTGTGCGGCGTGGTGATATAGACGGCGTCGATATCCGGATCGGCGTAGAGGTCCTCGACCGTCTCATAGACCTTCTCGATGCCATACTGCTCGGCAAAAGCTTGAGCCTTGGATAGCGTACGGTTTGCGACGCCCGCAAGCTTGCGGCCGGCAAGAGCTAGAGACTGGGCCATCTGGTTGGCGATAACGCCGCACCCGATCACAGCCCAACAAAGCTCGGGAGCCGTAAAGATATCATCGGGGAATGGCTTACCCTGGACCGAAGCGAACGCTGCCTTTGCGGCTGCCGCGGCGTCGAGTGGAGCCTGCTTGGAATCTGCCATTATGTGTCTCCTGTGTCATAGAACGTCTTGCATTTCTGACAGCTCTATATTCGCACAAACACGCGCGTCTGTGCGCGTTTTTGCGTATCTCACCGTTAAACGGTCATTATTGCCCCGTAAACGGTGCATATATACGCATAGGTGCGTAATTAAACGCAATCTAACGCGCATAAACGCGCACACAAGCAATTTATACAGCACGACCCGCTCATTTATGCTTACCCAGTTAGGGTACTCATTTAAGTCTGTCCCCAATGAGTACAACGGCACTCATTTAAGCCTGTCCCCAATGAATGCCAAGCGACGACCACTCATTTAAGTCTGTCCCCAATGAGTATGTCCCCAATGACTGCCAATCATCGGCCACTCATTTATGTCTGTCCCCAATGAGCCCCCAATGAGTAGGGATAGAAAAAGGCCCGGGTGCCGTGGCATCCGGGCCTTTGCTAGCAACTTGATGTTGCGGGCAGCTTAGAACTTGTGGCCGCACTTCTTGCAGACGCGCAGCTTGTTCTTGCCGTCCTTCTCGTGACCGACGCGGGTAACCTTACCGCACTCGGGGCAAACGAGATTGACGTTGGAGGCGTCGATGGGAGCCTCCTGCGAAACGATGCCGCCCTGCTGGTTGGCAGCGTTGGGCTTGACGGCCTTCTTGACGACCGAAACGCCCTCGACAACGACCTTGTTCTCGGCGGGGAGAGCACGCAGGACAACGCCCTGCTTGCCGCGATCCTTACCAGAGAGAACCTGGACCTTATCGCCCTTCTTGATATACATATATCTCCCCTAACTACAGGGTCTCGGGAGCGAGCGAGACGATCTTCATGTACTTCTTGTCACGAAGCTCGCGAGCGACGGGCCCGAAGATACGGGTGCCGACGGGCGAACCATCGTTGTTGATGACAACGCAGGCGTTCTCATCAAAGCGAATGTAGGAGCCATCCTTGCGGCGGATCTCCTTAACGGTGCGAACGACGACGCAACGGACAACGTCCTTCTTCTTGACGTTGGCGCCAGGGGTAGCCTCCTGGACAGCACCGATGAACACATCGCCGATGCCTGCATAACGACGCTTGGAACCGCCAAGCACCTTGATGCAGCGAATCTTGCGAGCGCCGGAGTTGTCGGCGACGTTCAGCATGGTTTGCATCTGAATCATGGTAGATGTTCCTCCGAACTAAGAACCGAAGAGAGGTGCGCAGCCTTTATACGGCCCGTGGTATGCAAGCCAGGCATACGCACATCTTCGGAAACGTACAAGTCGTAAGAGCGACTGCTTATTTAGCGCGCTCGACGACCTCGATGAGGCGCCAACGCTTCATCTTGGACATAGGACGGGTCTCCATAACGCGGACGGTATCGCCCACGCCAGCCGTGCACTCCTCGTCGTGAGCGTGCAGCTTCTTGGAGCTGGTCATCATCTTGCCGTACTTGGGGTGACGCTTGCGCTCGGTGATGGTGACAACGATGGTCTTGGCACCGGAGACGGAGGTAACGACACCCGTACGGACCTTACGCGAGTTACGCGAATCAGTCATGTTCTCTCCTTAGGTCCTACTCGGCGACAGCGGACTTCTCCGCTGCGATCTCGCGGGCGCGCTGCTCCGTGAGGACGCGAGCGATGTCCTTCTTCACGGTGTTGACGCGAGCGGTGTTGTCCAGCTGGCTGGTGGCCATCTGGAAACGAAGGTTAAAGAGCTCGGCGCGCATTTCCTTCAGCTTCTCAACGAGCTGAGCGTCCGAGAGCTCACGAATCTCTGCGGGCTTCATTAGTTCTCCTCCTTGGCGGCGGCGGCGTCCTCAGCAGCCCACTTGGCCTCGAGAGCGGCCTCCTCAGCCATCTCCTTCTCGATGCGCTGCTCAGCGTTCTTGGCAGCAACAATCTTGGTCTTGATGGGAAGCTTGTGCTGTGCAAGACGCAGAGCCTCGCGAGCGACCTCCTCGGGCACGCCCTTGACCTCGAACATGATGCGGCCGGGCTTGACGACGGCCACCCACTCCTCGGGGTTACCCTTACCAGAACCCATGCGAGTCTCGGCAGGCTTCTTGGTGATGGGCTTATCGGGGAAGATCGTGATGTAGACACGACCGCCACGCTTCATGTAGCGGGTCATGGCAATACGAGCGGCCTCGATCTGACGGTTGGTGATCCAATGGGCCTCGAGAGCCTGGATACCAAACTCGCCGAAATGCAGCTCGGTATTACCCTTGGCCTGGCCCTTCATGGAGCCACGCTGCACCTTGCGGTGAAGAATACGCTTAGGGGCAAGCACTACTGACCCCTCCTCTCGGAGTTACGACGACGAGGACGGGAAGAGCCCTCGAGTGCAGGGTTGGGAACAGGCTGGCCCGGGAGCTTCTCGCCCAGGTAGATCCAGACCTTCACGCCGCAAGCGCCCATGGTGGTGCTAGCGACAGCCGTGCCATAGTCGATCTTGGCACGGAGGGTGTGCAGAGGCACGCGACCCTCGCGGTACCACTCACGACGGCCCATCTCGGCGCCGCCGAGACGACCGGAGCACTGGATACGGATGCCCTTGGCGCCGGCCTTGCGGGCGGACTGGACAGCCTTGCGCATAGCGCGACGGAAGGCGACGCGGCCCTCGAGCTGCTCGGCGATAGACTGAGCAACGAGGTTGGCGTCGAGCTCGGGGCGCTTGATCTCGACAACGTCGACGGAGAGCTGGCCCTTGGAGACGCCAGCGACCTTCTCGAGCTCGGTGCGGAGGGTATCGATCTCGGCACCCTTCTTACCGATGACAACGCCGGGGCGAGCAGTGAGGATGATGACCTTCACCTTGTCGCCAGCGCGCTCGATCTCGACGCGGGAGACAGCTGCGCGGGAAAGACGCTTCTCGAGGTACTTGCGGATCTCGAGATCGTTACCGAGGGTCTTAGCGTAATCCTTCTCTGCGAACCAGCGGGAGCGCCAGTTCTCGGTGATGCCAAGACGGAAGCCGGTGGGGTAGACTTTCTGACCCATACAGCTTTACGCCTCCTTTCGAGGAGCAACGACGACGGTGATGTGGGAAGTACGCTTCAGAATGCGAGAAGCGGAACCCTTGGCGCGGGGACGGATGCGCTTAAGCGTCGGACCCTCGTCAACATAGGCAGCGGCGACAACCAGGTTGTCGGCACGCAGACCGTTGTTGTTCTCGGCGTTCGCAACGGCGGAACGGAGAACCTTCTCGACATCCACGGCGACGGCGCGGTCGCAGAAGTGGAGGATGTCGAAGGCCTGAGCGACAGGCTTGCGGCGGATCAGATCGACCACCAGGCGGGCCTTGCTGGGGGAAACACGCACGTACTTAGCGACGGCGCGAACCTCGGTAGCCTCAGTTTCAATAGACTTAGTTGCCATTTACGGTTAACCCCCTATTTGGCCTTGTGGCCACGGAACGTACGAGTCGGCGCGAACTCGCCGAGCTTGTGACCAACCATGGACTCGGTAACATACACGGGCACATGCTTGCGGCCGTCATGGACGGCGATGGTGTGACCAACCATCTCGGGGAAGATGGTGGACGCGCGGGACCAGGTCTTCACGACGTCCTTCTTGCCAGCCTCGTTCATCGCGGTGATACGCGAGAGAAGGCGAGTCTCCACGAACGGGCCCTTTTTGAGACTTCTGCTCATAAGTGCTTTCTCCTAAAACTCGGTATCCGAAATTACTTCTTACGGCGACGAATGATGTGCTGGTTCGAGACCTTCTTCTTCTTGCGCGTACGAAGGCCCTTCGTCGGCTTACCCCAGGGGGTAACGGAGGGACGACCAGAGGTGTGGTTCTTGCCCTCGCCACCGCCGTGCGGGTGGTCGACAGGGTTCATGACGGTACCGCGGACGGTCGGGCGCACGTTCATGTGACGCTTACGGCCGGCCTTGCCGATGACGATGTTGGAGTGATCGGCGTTGCCGACCTCACCGACGGTGGCGCGGCAGGTAACGAGGATGCGGCGCATCTCGGAGGAAGGCATACGGACGATGGCGTACTTGCCCTCCTTACCCATCAGCTGGCAGGAGTTACCGGCGGAACGGGCGATAGCAGCGCCCTTACCCGGCTGGAACTCGACGGCGTGGATGAGCGTACCGACGGGGATGTCGGCGAGGGGCAGAGCGTTGCCCGGCTTGATGTCGGCGTCAGAACCGGACATGATGGTCTGACCGACCTCGAGGCCCTTGGGGGCCAGGATGTAGCGCTTCTCACCGTCAGCGTAGTGCAGCAGAGCGATGCGAGCGGAACGGTTCGGATCGTACTCGATCGTGGCAACCTTGGCGGGCACGCCGTCCTTGTTGCGCTTGAAGTCGATCACGCGGTAACGACGCTTCACGCCGCCGCCCTGGTGGCGGGTGGTGATGCGGCCGTTGTTGTTACGACCGGCCTTCTTGGGCAGGGGCTCGAGAAGAGACTTCTCGGGCTTGGTGCAGGTGATCTCGGAGAAGTCGGAGATCGTCTGCCAACGCCTACCAGCGGAGGTCGGCTTAAGGTGCTTTACAGCCATTACAATCCCTTTCAATAGGAATCCGTTAGCCATCGCAGACAGGGATTCGAGGTTCTGCCTCGGGTGCGATGACACCGGACGTATACACGGTTCCGGGCGTGTCCATTTAATACGCCCAAAACCTTGAGCTCCCGCCTCCCCTATTTGGGAGGCATGAGCTCACTCAACAGCAGCGAGTCTTAGGCCTGGTTGCCAAAGACCTCGATGGTGTCGCCCTCGGCCAGCGTGACGATGGCCTTCTTCCAAGAACGGGTCTTGCCGGCGACATAGCGCACGCGCTTGGTCTTGGGCTTGACCGTCAGGGTGTTCACGCGAACGACCTTGACGCCGAAGATCTCCTCGACAGCGTCCTTGATCTGATACTTGTTAGCATCCTTGGCGACCTCGAACGTGTACTTGTTCAGCTCCATGCCGGAGAAGGAACGCTCGGACACGATCGGACGGATGATGATCTCGTGGGCGGTCATTTATGCAAGCACCTCCCCGAAGTGAGCGGCGATGTCGGCGGGCATCAACACGGCGTTGTTGTTGACGAGATCGTAGGTGTTGGCCTCGTCAGCGGTGATGATGAACGTCTTGGGAATGTTGCGGAACGACAGGTAGGCGTTGACGTCCTCATCGCGAACGATGATGGTCAGACGCTTGCCCTCAAGACCGAGAGCCTTGAGCATGGCGACGGCAGCCTTGGTGGAAGGCTTCTCGAAGCCGTAGTCGTCGACGAGCACGAGCTCGCCATCGGCCAGCTTGGCGGACAGCGCGGAGCGCATAGCCAGCTTGACCTCCTTGTTGTTCATACGCTTAGCGTAGGAACGGGGCTTGGGGGCGAAGACAACGCCACCGTGACGCCACTGGGCAGCACGGATGGAACCCTGGCGGGCACGGCCGGGAGCTCGCCGCTG
>CABUBS010000070.1 GCA_902489855.1 uncultured Collinsella sp. | reverse complement strand
ATATCGGCGGTGCTGTTTCGCGATATTCAACAGTGCTCAAGCGAGCAAATACTCAAGCAGTTAAAGGCTACGAAGACTTCATCAACGCCTATATACAGAGAAGCGAGAAATAGCATGTTTTTCATTCATCGTTTCATCAATAATATTACGGTACTATGCTACTATTTCCGCAGGTAGATGCTTTATTTGATTGACATCTATTGAGTTTTAATACATGCTAAAGCTGTCAGATGGCTACGCATGTAGTCATAGAAACCGGCCCCCCAAGTGCTTATGAACCTGGTAAGTCTTACAAGCACAGGGAGGGCCCTCATTGAAAGGATAGCTCATCATGGCTACTCCAAAGATTAGCACTCAGGCGTCCACACCGACTTTCCCCACTGGTGCCGCTCAGTGCGATCGGTTGCTCCGCGTTAACGATATCCGCGAACTTACTGGCTGGAGCGAAAACACCGCACGCAAGTTTATGAGAGAGTCCGGCAAGCTCATCCAAATCCATCGTTCTAATTACATGTTTGAAAGTTCGTTTTATGAGCTTTTCAAGCAGCTTGAAGGTCGCACCGCCCACTTTGACTAGGCGGTAAACATGAGCGAGCTGCCGTCGATTTCCGACATATTTAGCGATGATGTTAATGAACAACGAAAGATTAAAGGGAAAATGGATAAAGCTAATTTTATTTCAGTGCCCGAGTGGGCGTGCTGCGTCACCACCGTCGCTGCTGAGCGCCTCATCCTCGGCCTTGTATGGAAGTTTGGAAAGCCTTCCACAAACAAAAAAGCCATGGGCTTTTACGCAAAAAGCAAATGGATTGAGGAGCACTACCACCTGAGCAAGAACACGATTTCCCGGGCCCATACCTCTTTGAAGAAAAAGAGGTACATTCAAAAGGCGGGTGACGGCAGCTGGATGCTTAATTACGCTGCAATCTACCGCGCCGCAGTCGAAAACGGCTGGGAGCCTCCGAAATCTTAAGCCCACAAACCGACTATCGAGGTCGTAAGAGTCGGCCACCGTCAGGGTGCCCACAAGAACATGCCGCGGATGTAAAATAAAATAGGGTCGAACCGAAACAGTTCCCGGACAATTGGCGTCCGGCCAGACACTTCGATTCGACCCTTTTTCATGCCCGCATCTAAAACAATCCCATAATCATTCTCGGCATCTTTAACGCCATCACTCTCCCGCCACCAACGCGTCGTAGGTGCCATTTTGGTGCCATTTTCAACGAATCGATATGGCCGTCCATTCATGGCCTTTAAGGCACGTGATACCATGAAAACGTGCGGTATTTCTCTAACCAAAAACCTGCGTGAACGTATGACTTGAGACGCTTTTAGAACTCACCGATCGCAGGACGACTACAAAACAACAGCGGCCGCGTATTTGTTCCCAGCCGTACGGCGTGGCGGAGCCATGCCCATTGTTGATTGGAGTGTCGCACGATGACAGACGAGAGAAAAATCAGGGAGATCTACGGCGTGAAGTCCGTCCACGAGGAGGCCGCCGAGCGAACCGAGGCGACGTGGCGGGAGAAGCTACTGCGCGAGACGGCCGACCTCAGGACCGAGAACGCGCTGCTCAGGGCCCAGGTGGATGAATTCAGCCGCAAGCTCGCCGAGGCGACGGATCGGAATGAAAAGATTGAGGCCGACTGCAATGAGCAGATTGCCTTCATCGAGGAGAAGTTCGAACTCGATACCGCGAGACTCGAACTCGAGAACAACGAGCTCCACGCCGCGGGCGTCAGGTACCTCTCCCGTGCTAAGGGGCTCGGCAGGCAGGTCGTCCAGCTCCATGCCGAGGCTGAGGCCATGGTCGATGAGATCGAGCGGCTGCGCGGCGAGCGTGACGCCGCACTGAAAACCCAAGCCGACACACTCCTGGCCCAGCGCGACCTGATGGCCGAGGTCGCCGCCCTCAAGGACCGCCTCGCCGCCTCCGAGCAGCGAGCGGCCGTGGCCGAAGCCAAGGTCGAGGTCATGTCCCAGATGAAGGGCGAGTAGCCCCGCGTTTCTCCTATCAGGCGGCTGATTTCCAGAGACCTCCTAGAAGCGTTCTAGGAGGTCTCTGGAACCGAGCGCGGCATCTTCAATCGGCACGATGTCTCGGTAGATCAGGCGATGTCTGTCGTCGCGCCATTCGTCGCCGTGGTAATGTCCGAAGAGCCAGACGCGATAGTCGAGCCGCCCGTCGAGCTCGGCAAGGAATCGCTGAAGCCGGTCGTCCCGATATTCGCGTCCGCACTCTCGGCACAGCCCCTCAGCAAGGGCGGCCGGCGCCTCGTGAGTCACCACGTAGTCGACCTTCCAGCCCACGCGGTCGAGCGAGGCGCGGCAGTGGTCCATCTCCTCCTCGCTCGGCATCTCCTCGGGCCACCAGCTCCTCCCCTCCTTGCGATACTGCCTGTCGTTGCTCGCGGCTCCGCCCATGGTAAGAACCGTGGTTCCCGCGATGTCGAATACCCCTCCGCGCATGAGGTGCAGCACGTGCGGTCGTACCTCATGGACGAGACCGCCGCTCCACTCCCGCACCGGCAGTTCTGTCAGGGCGTGGTGG
This sequence comes from uncultured Collinsella sp., assembly GCA_902489855.1. Lineage (GTDB taxonomy): Bacteria > Actinomycetota > Coriobacteriia > Coriobacteriales > Coriobacteriaceae > Collinsella. Next base: position 7,730 of record CABUBS010000070.1, on the reverse strand, counting down.
TTCTCATGGTTGCCGTCTACGAAACACGTGGTCCACGGCTTCGATTCGAACCAGTCGAGCCAGTATTTCTCGGCGTTGGATCCATCCCAGACAAAGCCGAAGTCGCCGGCCACGATCACCGCGTCATCGCGCGTCAGGGTCCGGCCCAGCGGCCAAGACCTGAAGGCGAACCTGCTGGCCCCGTACTCGGCCCTGCCGTGCACGTCTCCTGTCACATAGACAGCCATCAGTACGCACCCCACGGCAGGAGTTTGTCCCCGAGTCTCACGATCCGGTCATACAGCACCGTGTGCCGTTCGTCCGGGTTGCCGTCTCGGTGAAAATGGCCGTAATACCAATGTTTATAGTCCAGGCGGTCCTCGAGCTCGTCGAGGAATCCGGTCAGCCGGTCCACATCAGGGCGTTCCCAGCCTGGGTCCGGGTAGAGCGTCGGCGAGAGCATGCGCGTGGCGCAGGTATGGGTGATGACGCAGTCGACCTTCCAGGCGACCTCGTCGAGCCTTGCCCGCGCGGCATCGAAATCGCGCTCGTCCGGCAGCTCCTGCGGCCACCACGAGCTGTACGGGATGCGGTACGCCCTGTCGACGCTCGTCGCCCCGCCCATGGTGAAGACCGTCTTCCCGTCGAGCTCGAAGACCTCCCCGCGCATGAGGCGACGGATGGACGAGGTATCCGATAGGCGCTGCGTCAGCCCGCCGTGCCACGGCTCCATGGGGCGCTCCGCCCAATGGTCGAAGCGCTCGTGGTTGCCGTCGACGAACAGCACCGTGTAGGGGCGCGACTCCAGCCAGGCGATGTCGGCGCATTCCTCGGCGGAGAAGTCCCACGGAAAGCCAAAGTCGCCGGCGATGATCAGATAGTCGTCGCTGCCAAGGCTATCCCCAAGCTCCCAGTCGCGGAGCTTTTGCATGTCGAGCCCGCCGTGGATGTCGCCTGTCACATAGACCGTCATCGGATCGCCTCTTTCCGCTTGTAAGCCGCCAGCTCGCGCTCGACCTGCCTGTCACCGGTCTCGTTGACCCACCAGGGCCATTTCACCCGGCCGCACGGCTCGTCGACTCCGGCGAACCATCCCCTCAGCTCGTCGAGGCTCACCGGGGAGTGCCCGTTGGCATCGCAACCGACGTCGTAGCGCAGAAGGCCCTGCTTGCGGTTGAACTCGTTGTACGCGCCACCGCTGCTGTGGATGTGTCCGTGAAGGTGCCACGATCCATGGCTCATGCCCTGCCAGTCGGCCATGGGGTAATGGCACAGGACGATCTTCTGCCCGTCGATCTTGAGCACGCAGATCGGCGGTTCCACGGTGAAGGCGCCAGCGACCGCCGGCTGGGTCCAGTCCTTGTCGTGGTTTCCCGGGACGAGGTGGATGCGTCTGCAGGCAATCCGCTTGCGAAGCCCATAGGCGTCCTGGGCGGTCATCTTGAATGAGAAATCACCCAGGATGTAGAGCTCGTCGTCCACGGCAACCCTGCCGTTGATGCTGTCGACGATGGCGTCGTTCATCTGCCAAATCGTCTCCCACGGGCGGTCGGTGAACTTCAGCACGTTCTCATGCCCGAAGTGGGTGTCACTGGTAAACCAGATCATATTGATTGTCTCCTTCTGTCGCTAAAAAACGTTCTCCTTCGAGGTCAGGAGACGTATTTTGAGCGACATGAGGTACATATCCCTCATGTTCCAAGCTCCAATCTGCCGAATTTGCTCGGATAAAAGTCTAAGGCTTCGATAGCGAGCACAATTTGATTTTTGAATTATGGACGAATTCCTCGTCAAGAGGGTAAAATAATGCCGACGGCAGCCCAAGTTGTAGTGAGCTGGGCAGAGCCGTTGCTTAACGAAGTTAGGTCATCGTCTTAGCGACGGTGACCTTTCTTTTTGGGCTTCGAGCCCTGCTTAAGTGCCTTGGAAAGGCCGACAAGGGCCGTGAGGAGCGAGACCATAGCGGTCAGGAGCTTCACGAACTCAGTGAAATCGGTCATGGGCATCACCTCCCATCGAATGGAGGGCTCTGCCCGGCACGAGGACTGCCGACAGCGAGGACGATTCTATCAGAGTGGCTGGCCCTCTTCATTCAATTCATGCTCCCCACCCTCGCCGAGACTGCAAGCGTGGCAGAATCGGCACCGAACGGTAGCGCGCCAGGGCACTGACGATGAACTATCCAAAACTAGCGAGGCGTGTCACCACGTGAGAAATCGCCACGGTCGATAACGCGATCGCCCATCTGTCGCGACACAGTGCTACCGCCGTGCGCCTGGCCGGCGGTGCGAACGCGGTCATCGCCGGCATTGGGAACGGCGCCGGCGTAACGGTTGCGAATCTCCCTCGCATAACCGCGACGCGCAAGAAGTTCATCGCGAACCGCCGGATCTTCGAGCAGGTCTTCGTCACACTTCGGTGTAATGAATTTAGGAAACGAATTGTAGGCGACGCCTTTGCTTGCTTTAGCCTGCTCGACCCACGCCGAGTATGCTTTCTTGAGTCGTCGGATATAAATCTCACAGCGCTTCTCGTATGGAAGCGCACGCTCGGCCTCCAACACGTTATTTTCGAAAGCCGTCTGCAATGACTTCAACGCGAAGCGTCCGTCAAGACGAGTCAGGTTGAAGGTGCACTTCGGATTGCCGGCTTCTTTGATATCGAGATCTGTCGCATAGACTCGATTGTTCTTGATGAAAATGTCTACGCCCCATGATGCAAGTAGTTTTTTGAACTGCTCCATATTCTTTACGCGACCTTCGTCAATCGCAATATGGATCAGCTCACGCAGATTGTTTTTATAACTGTACTCGCCGCGACCAATAATCTCCTTTTCCGTGTCGCGCGGTTGACGATCACGAATCTTCGAATTTTTCTTACCCTTTTCAAGTTGGGCGAGATTCCAGTCCTTATCGAGTTCGCGGACCCACGAGGCGCGTTCGAACTTCCCGTGACGCCCGCCCGTCTCACAACGTTTTCCTGTCAGGAGATCCGTGCGGTTGATTGCCATGTGCACTGCGTAGCGTTTTCCCGCCTTGTCGCTTTCCTCGTGTAGCGCGAAGATAACTTGCTGATTCGGGTAATGCTTCGCGACCCATTGCCTTGCGTAGGCCATACATGCATCCGGCGCCATTTTACCGCCGTTGCACGAACATTCTTCGGGGAGAAACGCGAGAATCTGGTGGAGGATAGTCACGTTCTTCGCGCCGGCTCGCGAAGGCGTGTCGTGATGGAAAACCTTCCGCGTCATTGCCATTTTCGAAAACCAGTACTTATCGCATTTGATGTTCCAGCCATCACGGGCAAGGGCATGTTTCCCGTTGATGTACCGCCGAACGTTCTTTGCGTAGCGCTCGCTCGATACGCTCTTCTGCTTGATAACAGTCACTTTGCATCGCCGCCATCGGTGAAATAGCGACGCTCGAGCGTTCTCAAGAATTGAAAAGCGTAATCAGAACTTTTAGCAACGCACCCGATGGCCATAAGAACGGCAGTTTCGTCGTAAGCCGAAAGTCCTTGCGCGTTTATGAAGTGCGCCAACTGGTTAAGGTTCGTACCCTGCTTCAAAAGCTCATGATAGATCTTCTCCACGCCGCCATGGTCGAAATCGATTTTCTCGATCTTCCCGTTAATTAGTACGCGCCGTGCATACGAGCTCACGGTCACGCCAAGGAAATCAGCATTGCTTTCGATTATCCTTTTTTCTTCCGGTGAGACCCTGATGTGCAATTCTTCAGTTCGAGATTTTTGATCAGCAATTTCCGCAAGACCAAAATCGATATCGAGATCGTCGGCATTGCATAAGACAAAACGTATGAGTTCCGCCTCACTCATCTCATGTCGCTTTGCGATTGCGATGATGGCTTTCTTCTCTTCATCGGAAAGAGACGCCTTGACGGTGTGTGGGCGGAGCCTGCTCATGATTCCTCCGGAAAACGAATCAGCGATCGGAGAGGCCTCCGATCAAAACCTGCTATGCGATTCGCTTTCCTTTTGAGGAACGGCTAGCGTCGTTCCAAAAACGAAGAATCGTCTCCGCGATTCTTCATCGCGGAGTTTCAACTTCACAACAACCTTATCGCCGTAGCAGGCGATAAGCAAGGTCTGTGGCGTGGTGTTTTTGGGGTCCGAATGGGCCCACAAAAATGCCACCCACAGTCATCTTGCATGCCCCAGAAGGGGGCATAGACGCAGCGAAGCGTAGGCAGAAGATGAGAGGCCTCATCTTCTTTCTCGAAAGGCTTCGGGAACAATTAAGACATCGATGGGCTATCAGCTAGACGTCAAGGCCCATTAGTCTTCTACGTTCAGCGCGCTCCTCAGCAATTCTTTTTGATCCGGCAATGGCCTGTCCCTTTTTATCCTTGAGGCTCATCGGCTCTTCGGTTTTCTTTTTACTGGCATTCTTGTTTTCCACAGCGGCCTCCTGATTGATTATTCTCCTATCGTTTATTCCCAAACTGAGCACATAAAAAGGCGGCCGAAACCGACCGCCCGCGAACAAATATGTATTCACCGAATGTAAGAGGAGAGGAACGATGCACATTACTCCCAGTGGCCGGCGACGTCGACAACCCAATGTTGTCCCGTAGCCTGCTGTTCATAATGTCCTTGGTCCTCAGAGGTGGTATACGAATCATTGATTGCAGAACCGCCGTTAGGATGCTGTGCATCGCCAAAAGTAGCGTGAGCGTGAGCGTCCATTTCGGCTGCAGATCCAAATGCCGCGTGGCATGCACTGCAGATCCACCGTTCATGGCGCGTATAAACCACATTCGGCACCCAGACCTGGCTGTAATCTGTCTCCCAGTGGCCCTGCTCGGCAATCCACTTCTTCTGGCTACCGCCGTTGGAAGAAGAGTTATTGCTGCCAGAGTTCTGAGAATTACCGGAATTCTGCTTAGACTGGGAGGAATCGCCCTTGTTGTCTGACTTCGACGAGTCGGAAGCTTTGTTGTCCTCCTTCTTGGAGTCATCGGACTTCTGGTCCTTGTCGGCGGACTCTTTCTTCTCCTCGGACTTGGCTCCAGAGGCTTGCGCCGCCTTTTCTTCGCTCGGCTTCTTTTTGTCTTTATTCTTTACCGCTGTGGTGGTCCTTTCCGCAGAGCCGCTTTCTTGCTTTGCAACGCTGGAGCATCCAAGTTGAGGTGCCATGAGGCACACCAGAAACGCAACGATAATAGCCTTTGTTCTCACACCGATCTCCCTATCCATGAAGCCGGGCGTTGACCACTGGCCGGTGTCCAGCGCCCGGTTCGCTTTTACATCTGCTCGCGGCGCTTCTTCAGATCGAGGAAGACGCCGGCTGCCACGAGGACGGTGCCGCCGATGGCGAACGTCTCGCCGATGAGTCCCGCGCTGTCGCCGGTCTGGGCGAGGCTGCCGGGCTGGGCGGTATCCGTGCCGGCGAGGTGCTTCGGGGTGTATGCCGCCTGCTTCTTTGCGGCCTCCTCCGCCTCCTGTCGTGCGATCTCATCGGAAAGCTTCTGCTCCGCTGCGATGCGGTCGGACTTCGCCAACTCGTAGGCGGCGAGTGCCGCATCGTAGCCGGGCTGGAGCCCGTCCACCGCGGCCTGCTTCTCGTCCAGGATGGCCTTGGCGGGCGCGACCTTGGCACGTGCCTCGACTGCTGCGGCGAAAAGCGCGTTGAGGGCGTCATCCGCGTTCACATCATGGCCGAAGGCGAGCGCCGCGTCGGCATCGATGGAGTTCAGCTTCGACAACTTGGCGTCTGCCTGCGCCTTCGCCTGCTCGGCGGCGGAGACCAGGGACTCGGCGGCGATGGCATCCGCCTTCGCGGCATCGAGGGCGGCCTTGGTGTCATTGACGGCCTTTACTGCATCCTGCTCGCGCTGCTGTGCCTCTGCGAGCTTCGCGGCAAGGCCGGTGAGGATGTCGAGGTTCGACTGTGCGTCCTCGAGATCGGTCTGGGAGCCGGTAAGCCTGTCGGCGGCAACGCCGGTGTCGGCCTTTGCGGCATCGACGGCACGCTGGGCATCCGCGAGGGCGCGTGCGGTGGCGTCCGCCTTTTGCTCGGCGGCGGCGAGGACTGCCGCCTTCTCGGCCTGGCCGGCTGCCGCCGCGTCATGGACGCTCTTTGCTGTATCGAGCGCCTTCTTGGCGTCGGCGACGTCCTGGAAGAACTTCGCGAGATCGGCGTTCGCATCCATGACATCCTGCTGCTTGGCCTCGGTGTCCGCCTTGGCGGAATCCAGCTTGGTCTGTGCGGCCGTTACGACCGCATTGGCGGCATCAAAGGCGACCTGCTTCTGCTGGACGGTCGACTTTGCCGTATCGACTGCCGCGTTGGCGACATCGAGGTCCGATTTCGCCGCATCAAGCTCGGTCTGGGCATCCGTGACGCCCTGCTGCTTGGATGCGAGATCGGCCTTTGCGGCATCGACGGCACGCTGGGCATCGGCAACGCCCTGCTTCGCGGCATCGACATCTGCCTGTGCGGAATCCGCTGCGACCTGCTTCTGCTGGACGGTTGCGGCGGCGCCGGCGGCTGCCTGCTTCTTGGATGCGAGATCGGCCTTGGCTGCGTCGAGTGCGCTCTTGGCGTTCTTGAGGCCGTTGATATAGGAGGTCAGCTTCTGCTCGTACTCGTCGACGGACATGGGATTCATGTTCCAACCGGAGCCTGCCCAACCCAGGTTTGCGGTATCGAAGCTGTCGGTCTTCCAGCCGTTCATGGTTCCCTTGCTGCAGACCGCCATGCCCATATAGCCGATTTCGGGGCTGATGACATGCAGGTAGTGACCGACGGTTGCGGGATATCCGGCAACCTTGAAATGCTGGTTGACATAGGATTCAATCCCACTATGCGACTTGTAGAAGTCTACGGCATCCTTACCGGTTAGACCGGTGACGCCATAGAGCTCCTGAACCGCCTGATCGAAGAAAGCCTTTTCTTGGTCCACCCACTGCGGTTTCGGATCGGTTCCATAGTTCCATGCGAGGTTTTCGCTCGTATCGAATTGCATGGAATGCCCAAACTTGACATCGGAATAGTTCGCGTTGGCAATCGCCGCCGCAATGAGCTTGTACGTGACCTGGAGCTCAGAGAGACCGACGGACTTGCGATACTCGTTGATGGACTTCATGTACGGGATTGCCGCGAGCATGTTGTCGAGACTGGTCGCGTCGAGGCTGTTCCCCACCTCGGTGTAGTCCTTGTATGTGCAGTTCTGGATGATCTCGATGGCTGAATCGGCACCCATGGCACGGAAGAAGCCGATGGCTCCCTGCTTGAGCTGCGCGTCGGCGGAGTCGAGTTTCGCCTGTGCCTCGTCGACCTTCTGCTGCGCGGCGGTCACGGCGGCGTCTGCGGTATCCTTTGCGGCCTTGGCGTTCGCAAGCTCTTCGTCGGCGGCTGCCTTGGCGGACTCAGCGTCCTTGACAGCCTGCTTCGCTGCATCCAGCTTGGCGACGGCGTCGACGTTCGCCTGCTTGGCGGCATCGAGGTCGGCGTTCGCGGCATCGAGTGCGGACTGGGCGGCGTTCACGCCGGATTCGGCATCGGTCGCGGCCTGCTGCTTCGCGGAGAGGGACGCCTGGGCATCATTCAGTTCGGTCTGTGCCGTTGCTGCAGCGGACTGCGCCCGCTCGAGCTCGGACTCGCACTGGGACTGTGCCGCTTGTGCGGCAGCGAGGGCTGCCTCCGCGTCCGCGACCTTCTGTTTTGCCGCATCGTACTCCGGGCCGCTCGCACCGGCCTCGGCTGCGGCGAGGTGGACGAGTACGCCCGC
>CABUBS010000069.1 GCA_902489855.1 uncultured Collinsella sp. | reverse complement strand
TATCGGCTCGCGGGCGTCCCGGCGCCTACCGAGCTTGCAGTGGCGGCAAAGGTCGAGGGCTATGTAGTCTCGATCGGTGGAGTCGCGGGTTCTGTGGGTAAAGGCGTTGCCGCCGGGGCCGAGGCGCTGCTGGGCGCGGGCCTTTCGAGCGGACTGATCGGTGGCGTTCTGGGTAAGCGCCTGCGCGAGCGCCAGGCGGCTGCGGCGGCGGGTCAGCGCGCCGCGAAAGATCAGGCTCCGGATCAGGGCGATTGCCCAGACGGGGCGCCGTTCAAGCTGGGCGCGGCAGACCTGTTGCAGTGGCGTATCAGGGACAGCTTCTGCCTGGTTGCGCCAGAAGGCCGTCTGGACGAGGCGGCCTCCACGGCGCTTGCCTCAATGGCGTCGACTCTGCGGCTCAACCCGTCGATTGCGCGCGAAGCGTGCGCTCAAAAGCAGCAGATGGTGCTCGAGCAGCGTCAGCGCACGCAGATGAACATCGCCCAGCAGCAACAGCAGTTCGCGGCCTGGCAGCAGATGCATGCCTCGCAGCAGGCGGCGTTCGACAGCTACCAGCAGGCTTGGTTTGAGCGCAGCGATCGTCAACACGCCGCGAATATGGCCGCCAGCGCGGCCAATTTCTCCAGCGCAGGTGTGGGAACGGGCGCGGCGTCGTATTCCGATGCCATCCGCGGGGTCAACCATTACACCAGGCCCGACGGTACCGATGTCGAGGTTTCGGTGATGGCGGATCAAGCTTGGGTGAACGGCTCGGGCGACGTGATCGGCACGCGCGATGGCTTTGAGCCCGGTTTTGGCTGGACGGAGCTGCCCCGTCAATAGCGTGAGTGGGCTACGGGAGGATCGGTGTCGAGGCGTTGCTCGGCGCTGTGATAAGAAACGGGAAAGGAACAACGATGAGGGAGACGGTTATTTCGCGCACGGCGTTTGTCGCGGCGGCGGGAACGGCGTTGCTGACGCTTGCGGGATGCGGCGGACAGCAGGCGCAGGACACGACGGGTTTTAACGACGATCGCCCGGTAAAGGACAAGATGGATGCGGGCTCGTCATCGGGTGATTCCGGTGATGCGGGCGGCGGTGCGGACACAGACAGCGGCTCGGCGGACGCGTTCGATACGTGGTCGGATGATTGCTGGGATGCGCACCGCAACATCAGCATCGCAGCGTTGCTCGAGCTTAAGGGCTGGCAGTTGCAGGAGTTTGCGTCGCAACAGGGTTATACCTGGCAAGATGCGCTCGAGATGTACGAGAACGAGGCAGGTCGCGTGCTCAGCGTCTGCAATATCAGCAAGGATGGCGCAACCGAATGGCTCGGCGAGGATGAAATCGGAAAGCTCGACAAGGGCGGCACCGGGAGTACCGTGATGTTTACGCTGCAGCTTGCGGGCTATTCGAGCTGCGAGGATGTTATCGCGGGCTTTTCCGTTCCGGTTGAGGACCGGGCGCAGATCACCTCGGGCTCGTGGATTGCGTGCGTCTACGGTTCCAACATGGCGCGTCACGTTGCCATGGTGAGCCCAATGGAAAACGGCGACTACCGCCTGGACCTCATTACCGAGGAGGCCATCAAAACCGGTACGTTTACCCAAGGCGGCGGTGCCCCCACGATTAACGAATTTTGGCAGGAGAAGACCGGGCGTGCGCTCGGCTAAGTGCGATGCGGCCAATAGCATAGCGAGGGACGAACATGATGAACGAGATGACGATGAGCCGTGCGGTCTTTGTGGCGGGCACGGGCGCGGCGGCTTGCGCGCTGGCTGGCTGCTCGGGCACAACGGGCGGCGCCAAAGCAGCGAGCACGGCGGACGCCGCCTGCGTGGACGACAATGCTAACGTGACGGTCTATGCCGCGATCAACTTGGGTGGTGCCGATATGGTGCGCCTGCTCAAACATCAAAATTATGAGTGGCAAGGCGAGAACGTGGGCTACGGCGCCGTCGATGACGCGGGATTTTTCGCTTTTACCTTTTCCAAGGTTTCGGACGATGTGGACGAACTTGCGAACAGCGCGATACCGCTTTCGGAGTCCGAGTACGAGGAGCTTGAACCGGGCGGCGGAGACGAAAACATCGCGATTCTGCTCTCGGTGGGCGGCTATACGAAGGGCGAGCGGGCGCTCATCGGCGCGATTGGCGATGCGGCGATGGTGCAGGAGAAATGCACGATCGATGATGCCCAGTATTGGCTGGTCAAGGCGCTTGACGGCCACCGCTACGTGATTATGGCCAACGACACCGAAGACGATGGCGATGGCGATAGCGCTCATGACATCTATATCTACAATGAGGCTTTTATTCGAACCGGCTACTTGAGCGGCGGCGACCAGATCGATATCGATGAGCTCTGGAGCCGCCTGACCAACGCCTCGTAACGCTCCAAAACCACCACGAAGGGGATAGGCACCTTTGTGGTGGTTCAATAAGTTGCGGTGGAATAGTTCCTGAATAAGGCTTGGGGGTCTTAAAACAGGAACTATTTCACCGCAACTGCTGAGGGGACGGGTTGTGGAAACGGCTGCCGTGGTGGACTCGGGCCGTCTGTTACAGCAGCTCACCGTGACGGGCGATGTAGTGGCGCTTGGCCAGCTGGGTCAGCGCAATGTAGGCGGCGACGATGCCGATGAGCAGCGTAAAGAAGCTCGCCGGCAGCGGCATGAGGCCCAGTGCATCGGCGATAGGGCTTGCCGGCAGCCAGGTGACAAGCGCCAGCCCTAGCACGGTGAGCACGCACAGCGCGGGGGCGGCGTGGTCGCGCGGGCTCGGCAGGCGCGGGGAGCGCAGCATGTGGACCACGAGCGTCTGCGACCACATGGACTCGACAAACCAGCCACTCTGGAAAATCGCCGCAAAGGTCGCCATGCCGGCAACATTGCCCGCGGCGGCAAGCTCTGCCCAGCTCGCGCCCACGGCGGCGGGGCACACCACAAAGAAGAGCGCGGCGAAAGTCGCGATATCAAACAGTGAGCTCACGGGACCCAACTCGAGCATAAAGCCCTTAATGGACGCGGCATCCCAGGCGCGCGGACGGACAGTCCAGGCGTCATCGACGGTGTCCCACGGCAGCGCGATGCACACGATCTCGTAGACCAGCGACAGCAGCACCAGCTGCAGAGCGCTCATGGGCAAGAATGGCAAGAACAGGCTCGCGACGGTCACGGATAGCACGTTGCCAAAGTTGGAGCTCACCGTGGTCTTGAGGTACTTGAGCAGGTTGCCGTAGGTGCGGCGGCCTTCGATGATGCCGCGCTCGAGCACGCCCAGGTCCTTCTGGAGCAAGATGATGTCGGCGGATTCCCTGGCGATGTCGACGGCCGAATCGACCGAGATGCCGCAGTCGCTCGCACGCATGGCGGCGGCGTCGTTGATGCCGTCGCCCATAAAGCCCACGGTGTGGCCGAGCAGCTCGCGCATGACGCGCACCAGACGCGCCTTCTGCAGCGGCGAGAGCTTGGCGAAGAGGTAGGTGTTCTCGGCGCGCTCGGCAAGCTCGGCGTCGTCGAGCGCATCGATCTCGGAGCCTAGCAAGACGTTGCTCGCGTCGATGCCGATCTGCTCGCAGACGGTGGCGGCGACACGGTCGTTGTCGCCGGTCAGGACCTTAACGGCTACGCCCTTGGCCTCGAGGGTGGCGACGGCGCCCGCGGCACTTGCTTTGGGTGGATCGAGGAAGGCCAAAAAGCCCATCAGCACCATGTCGCACTCGTCGGCGATGCCAAACTCGCCCACGCAGCGCGGATTGGTCTTCTGCGCCACGGCAATCACGCGCAGGCCCTCGGCATTGAGCCCGGCGACCTGCTTGCGAATCTGGGCGAGCTTTTCTTCGGTGAGCGGCTGGGCGGCACCATCGACCTCGACAAAGGAGCAGATCTCGAGCATTTCCTCGGCAGCTCCCTTGGTGACCATCTGGGTTTTGCCCTGGGCGTCGGCGACAACTACGCTCAGGCGACGGCGCGAGAAATCGAAGGGCACCTCGTCGACCTTGGTATAGCGGTCGCGCAGGCTCTGGCCCAGCATGGAATCGGGTGCTGCGGCCGAGGGCGTCACATCGGCGCGGTCGATGACGGCCAGGTCGATAAGGTTCTTGAGGCCGGTCTGGAAGAAGCTGTTCAAAAACGCATGGCGCAGCACGCGTGCGTCTTCGATGCCGTCGGTGTTGAGGTAGCGCTCGAGCACGATGCGGTCCTCGGTGAGGGTGCCGGTCTTGTCGCAGCACAGTACGTCCATAGCGCCGAGGTTTTGGATCGCCGGCAGTTCCTTGACGATAACCTGGCGGCGGGCGAGGTCCTTGGCGCCCTGCGACAGGCTCGTGGTCACGATGACGGGAAGCATTTGCGGCGTGATGCCCACGGCCACGCTCGTGGCGAACAGCAGCGCATCGATGACGTTGCCCTTGGTGGCGGCGTTGATGGCAAAGACTGCCGGCGCCATGACGAGCATCAGGCGCACCAGCAGCATCGAGACGCTCGAGACGCCGCGGTCGAACGCGCTCTTCTCGCCGCGCCCGTTGAGCATCTTGGCGATGCCGCCCAGGTAGGTGTCCGAACCGGTGGCCACGACAAGCGCCATGGCGGTGCCGTTTTGCACGGAGGTGCCGGTAAAGACGATGTTCTTGCAGGCGGAGAGCGGCAGCGTGGAGCTGTCGGCGCCTTCGACGACGGTGGCGACGGCGGTCTTCTCGACGGCCTCGCTTTCGCCGGTGAGGGCGGACTCGATCACAAACAGGTCGCGTGCGGTGATGATGCGGGCATCGGCCGGCACCATGTCGCCGGCGGAGAGGCGGATCACGTCGCCGGGGACGAGCTCATCGAAGGGTATCTCGATGCGCTTGCCGTCGCGCAGGGCGGTGCAGGTGTTGGAGACCAGGTCCTTGAGGGCCTCTGCCGCATTGCCGCTGCGTGCTTCCTGGATAAACTTCATGCCGCCCGATACCAGTAGCATGATGCCGATGACGATGACCGTGGAGGGGTCGCGCTGCGGCTCGGGCACGGCGAGCACGTCGATGTAGAGCGAGACCAGCGCGAGCGCGGCGAGGATGCCGGCGAAGGGGTCGATGAAGGCGTCGGCGATGCGGCGGGCAAGTGTCTTGGTCGGCGCCTCGATGGTGTTGGGACCGGCGGCGTCCAGGCGCTCGGCGGCCTGCCCGGCGGTGAGGCCGTCAGCCGTGGCGTCGAGCAGCACGAGGGAGTCCTCGGCGCTATGGGTTGCGGCAAAGATGGTGTTCTTGGCAAGGCCGGCGTGAGCGGCAGGGCGCGCCGTGCGGCGGCGCTTGGAGATGACTTCGAGTACCGTGGCGGTTTTGAGCATCAGCATAGGGTCCTCCTTGTTAAAGGGAGTTAGCGTACGTGTCGTATTGAATTGCAAAAAACCTAGATGTCGCTCACGTCATGCTCGCGAATCACCACAAGGGGGGCAGGCACCTTTGTGGTGGTTTTGGTGATCGACTGTTGGCGCTTATGCGTGCGCGGAATCCTCGCGGCGTGCCGAGGGCGACATGCAGGTTTTTCGACTATGGCTGCCTTCCATGGCACACCTCCTTAAGGCCGGGCGCAGCGCGCTTTGGGTATCTCGTACCCGTTTCAATCCGCCGGTATTTTTGACGAGGGGGTTTGCCGTGTCAACCCCATTGTTCGGAAAATCATCGCCCCTGACAAAGCCCTTACAGAGCGCCATGGCTTCAAAGCGCGCCCGCATCGACGTCCTACCTGCGCTAAACTGTGAAGCACGTACGCGATTACGAGAGGAGCCCGCATGGAGGCTTACAAGCAAGAGTTCATCAAGTTTATGGTCGAGTCCGACGTTCTTAAGTTCGGCAGCTTTACGCTCAAGAGCGGCCGTCAGTCCCCGTTCTTTATGAACGCCGGCGCTTACGTGACGGGCTATCAGCTCAAGAAGCTGGGCGAGTACTACGCCCAGGCCATCCACGATAACTTTGGCGACGACTTTGACGTGCTGTTCGGGCCTGCCTACAAGGGTATTCCCCTGGCCGTCGTGACCGCGATTGCCTACCACGAGCTGTACGGCAAGGAGGTCAAGTACTGCTGCGACCGCAAGGAGGCCAAAGACCACGGTGCCGACAAGGGTAACCTGCTGGGCTACGAGCCCCAGGACGGCGACCGCGTGATCATGGTCGAGGACGTCACCACCAGCGGTAAGTCCATCGACGAGACCTATCCCAAGGTCAAGGCTGCTGCCGATGTCGAGATCAAGGGCCTCATCGTGTCCCTCAACCGCATGGAGGTCGGCAAGGGCGGCGTGACCACCGCGCAGAAGGAGATCGAGGCCAAGTACGGCTTCCCCGTCGCGAGCATCGTCTCCATGGCCGAGGTCGTCGAGACCCTCTACAACCACGAGATTGACGGCAAGGTCGTCATCGATGACGAGCTCAAGACCGCCATCGATGCCTACTACGAGCAGTACGGAGTCCGGGAGTAGTTACGCGGTTTTCCAAACCGCGTAACGGGCCGACGCTGCGCGCCGCCCAGAGCGACAATTTGTCATTCAAAAGGCAAGGCATGACCAGAAGGTCTATGCCTTGCCTTTTTCATGCCAACTTGTTCGCTCTGGACGTCGCTCGCTGTCCGTCCTCTACCTGCGGCGTTGTCTTGCCCCGGATGCGGCAGTAGTCGTTGGGGACGTTCTTGTTTGACTAGTCGTTTAAGAACGTCCCCAATGACTAGTCAGAGATGAGCGTGGGTAATCTCCCGGTTTTGGCCTGTGTGGGGGGCTCAAAGTGGGAGATTATCCACGCTCGTGATTTGAGTGTCCGAAAATCCACGCTCGTTTGGTCGGTGCATGTCTACGCAGCGTAGGTTGTCGAGGGCTGTCTTCAAATGGATACTGGCTCTTGAACCGGTTCGCTCCATTCTTCCAATCTGATCGGACATCTCATGAACCAGACACCGCAAAGCAATGTCCCCCATACTTTTTTGGCAGCACATGCCATCAAGCGGCTGCGCGAAGATCGCGGCCTCACCCAGCGCGCCCTGGCGGAAAGCCTTGGCGTGACCGATAAAGCCGTCAGCAAGTGGGAGTCCGGCCGCGGCCTTCCCGACATTTCCCTCGTTGAGCCTTTGGCCCAGAGACTCGGCATAAGCGTGGCTGAGCTTTTGGCTGGTGACATTCGGGCCAACGCCAACCGTGCAGGCAATATGCTCAAAGGCGTCTTTTACGTTTGCCCTATCTGCGGAAACGTTGTGCACGCGCTCGGAGAAGGCAGCTTTAGCTGTTGCGGCTCCACGATGTTTCCCCAGGAGGCCGAAGAGCCGGACGCGGATCACGCCTTTTCCATCGAGCGCATCGAGGACGATTGGTACGTCACGCTCGACCATCCCATGACCAAGGATCATTACATTAGCTTTGTGGCATATGCGACTATGGATGGCATCTGCCTCAAGAAGCTCTATCCAGAGCAATCGGTGCAACCGCGTTTTCATATCACCGGACGCGGCAGAATGTACCTCTACTGTAACCAGCACGGACTCTTTGTTTTGCCGACGCCTCGCAAGTAAAAGCCCGCTGTCCGCCCGATGCCCCTGCGCCAACGAGTTGCGGTGGAATAGTTCCTGAAAGTGCTGGTTTAGAGCCTAAACAGGAGCTATTTCACCGCAACTTAGGAGGGCGATTGGAGGCGCGGTGGGGCCGGATTGTTATTTGAGGCCGGGGAGGCGGGTGTAGGGGAACGAGCGCTCTAGGAACTCGGCGCAGCGGGCGTAGTCTTTGGCGAAGTAGCTGCTGTAGAGCGAATCGAGCACGTATTGCACGGCGATGTGGCTGGCGAACTGCGTGATGCGGTGCGTCATGCTCTCGTGGTCGCTCACCGTGAGGTAGGCGGCAAAGCCGGGGTGCAGGCGCGCACAATAAGGTGTGCCGATGACAATGACGGGAACATGTCGGCTGCTGAGGATCGGCAAGATTTCCTTGAGGTTGGGCGCAAGGCCGCTGTAGGAGATTACGATCGCCACATTGCCGGAATCCGAGGCGAGCGCCGTGCGCACCTGGGCCTCGGTGCTGCTGTAGCATGTGGCGCTCTTGCCGGACGAAAGCAAGCGGTCGCGGAACATCCCCGCTGGATAGAGGTTGTGCGAGCCGGTGTAGATGTCGACCTGCCGTGCCTTCGCGATCAGTTTGGCGGCGTGGTCGAGCTGTGCGGGGTCGAGCAGCTCCTGCGTCTCGGCCAGCGTGGTCTGGTAGAGCCCTTCCATGCGCTCCATAACCTGCGCAGGCGTGGACGTGGCATCGAAGGGAAAGTTGATATCTACGTCGCGGCGGTTGCCTGCTTCGGTCGCCAGACGGATGAGCTCGACCTTGAGATCCTTAAAGCCCTCGAGGCCGAGCTTTTTGCAAAAACGGTGCACGCTTGCGACCGAAACATTGGCGCGGGCGGCAAACTCCTTAATGGAGAGTCCGCGGATGTCTTCGCCCATGGCGAGGGCCGAGATGCCGAGCTGCTGCTCGGTAGGGGTTAGGCTCTGTGCCTCGGTAATCTTGCGTTTGATATCCATTCGAACTCCCGCACTCGCCAAACCTGCCAAAAAGGGACGGGTTTATTTTGGCAGGTTTTGCCCGAGAAGGGTAACGGGGCCGAGGACACCGCTGGGCGCGACGGGCTCGGTGAGGGCGAAGATGTCGGGAATCGCATGGTCGAGTGTGTTGATGACATCGATGGTGAGCTCGTGCGTGCCGGCGGCAAGCGCGCCTGTCGCAAAGCGATAGGGCGGGCAGATGCGCGTGCCGAGCGTTTGTCCGTCGAGCGTGAGTGTTGCGACTTCGTAGACATCCCCCAGGTCAATGGCGGTGTGGGCGAGGTCGTCGGTCAGCTCGAACGACGTGCGATAGTGGAACG
This sequence comes from uncultured Collinsella sp., assembly GCA_902489855.1. Lineage (GTDB taxonomy): Bacteria > Actinomycetota > Coriobacteriia > Coriobacteriales > Coriobacteriaceae > Collinsella. The sequence goes on along the minus strand of CABUBS010000069.1, from coordinate 1,491 downwards.
TGCCGCAGATGCCGGCGAACTGCTCGGCCGTGAGGTCGCACAGCTGCTCGAGCTTTTGCGGCTCGCCAAAGGTTCCATCGCTGCCGGCAGGGGAGAGGGCAACGGTCCACGGTCCGTCGATGCTAAGGCAAACCGCATCATCCGCATTCGTGTTCGCCCCGTCATCGAGTCCGACCTCGTCGCCCGTTCCCAGAACAACAACGCAGCTCTCGAAGGGCGCCAGCTCCAACGCGCCATCAAACGCAACGGGTTCGGTGCCGTTCAGCAGGTCGAGGCGCGTGCCGCAAAGGCGCTCGCCTCGAGCAAGTGCAACCGTACAGCAAATACTTTCACGCGGATGCTCGTTGACTAGCATCACATAGGTCTCGCCCGCACGCTTGTAGCGAAGTGCGCGCAGCCAGGGCTGTGGCCTATCGGTCACAACGGTCTGCAGCCCCGCGTCTGCCAGCGCGTTCGCCACATCGGCAAGTGGCGTTGTCGTAAGCCCGTCCAGATCGGCTGCGCCATCCGCGTCATAAAGAGCGCCGGGCACTTCGTCAGCAGCGAGCACCGTGACACCCGCGGCCATCATGCGCCTCACCTCTTCCGCTGTAGCCGCGCCAATAAACGAGGCGCCTGGCATGACAAACGCCTGGTAGCGACAGCCGTTAACAGCCAGCATTCCATCGGCAATCGAAACCTCGTAACGCCCCTCATCCTCAAAAGCCTCGGCAGGCACAAAGTCAAAATCGATCTGCGCGCGAGTGAGCTCGGCCGCCACGCGCTCGACGGGCATGGCGTTGCCGGCCCATTCGGCGTCGGCATGGTACAGAATGGCGACGGGGCGAGCGGCAGCGCCTTCCGAAAGGAGCGTCGCCGTGCGATTCATATAGCGCATGAGCTGGCCAAAGTGCGGCCATTGCGGGTTGTTGCCGTGCGCGTAAAAGTGCGGCGGGCAGTCCCAATCGGGGAAGGGCGCCATGCTAAACGCGTGCGGCGTAAACCAGTTAATACCGCGGACGAGCATATGGTCGGCAATCCATTTCATCTCGCGCAGGCCCTCGTGCCAGCCAAAGGCGCCAAAGACCTCGGCCATGCAGCGCCCCTGCTTTTTGGGATCGAGGCGCGCGGCCGAAGAGCCCAGCTTGGCAAGCGCGTACGTAAAGAACTCCATGTTCCATGCGCCGTGGAAATAGCTGTAGCGCCCGCGGTCAATTCCGGGGGCGAGCTGATTGATGACCACGTCAACGCCGGCCATGTCCTGCCCCGCGACCGCGCGGAAGTAATGTCCGGCGCCCTGGCCCAGGCGCGTGTGGCAACTCTTGTCCTCGATCACGTGGCCAATGTGCATAACGCCGTGCGCGCGGCACCAATCGCCAATCTGCTCGTCAAAGCAGCTGCGGTAGAGCTGCGTAGCAAGGTCCATATAGGCGTGGCGAACCTGGGCGCCGTTTGCCTCGCGCGTCCAAAGGCCGTGCAACTTGGCAAGCCAATTCTCGCCAAGCGCATCGT
>CABUBS010000068.1 GCA_902489855.1 uncultured Collinsella sp. | reverse complement strand
CGCGCTTCCACGCCCACGGCGGCGGCAGAATCCGTGGCACCGGCTATGACAGAGCTGGCGGATGTGCTCGAGACGCGCCGTCAGCGCCTAGGTGCTGCGATGGCTTCGATGATCGGGTCGGATCAGGTCGATCTGGAGATGCTCGATCAGCGTGGTCGGCGTGCCTGGGATACCTATACGGCGCGCTTGGGCGATGCGCTCGATGCGGCCGCGTGCCGCCCGTGCCTGAACGATCCAACGTTTATGGTCGAGCGTCGCGAGTCGGAGCTTGCCCTGACCGCTGACCGCCTGTCGGGCGCCATTGCGCGCTCGGTCGGGGTGTTCCGTTCGAACTATGAGCGCCTGCCCGAGCGCTTGGTCGCAAGCACCTCGGGGCTCGATGGCAAGCGCCATGCGCTCACGCTCGCGAGTTCCCGTCTGGAGCAACAGGGACGCACGATGTTGAGCAAACCCGCGTCCGACTTGGGTCGCGCAGCGGCCTCGCTCGATGCCCTGTCACCGCTCAAAGTGCTTGCCCGCGGCTACTCCATCGCATACAGCGATGGCGGCGTGGCTACGAGCGCTAAGACTTTTAAGCCCGGTGACGCCATCCGCGTGCGTATGGCGGATGGTAACGTGGCAGCAACCGTCGATACGGTTGAGTAGACCGCGTTTCATTGTGATAGACCTTTAGGAAAGGAAACAGATATGGCAGAGAAGACCCCGGTCGAGCAGCTTACGTATAAGCAGGCCTCACAGGAGCTGGAGCTCATTATCCGCAGCCTGGAGTCGGGCGATATGGAGCTCGAGGAGTCGCTCGAGAGCTACACCCGCGGCGTCGAGCTCCTCAAGAGCCTGCGTACCCGCCTGGCCGATGCCGAGCAGAAGGTCTCGGTGCTCCTCAAGGACGTCGACGGCAACGACGTGCTCGCCGACGGCGAAGCCGCCAACACCGACGACAACCTCTCGTTCTAACCATCCCGACCAAATATAATTACTCTGGTCTGTTAGAAAGGAACCAACCATGTGTGATTGCATCTTCTGCAAAATCGCCAACCACGAGATCCCCTCGACCGTTGTCTATGAGGACGACCAGGTCATTGCGTTCGACGACCTTAATCCCCAGGCGCCGGTCCACACGCTCGTGATTCCCAAGAAGCACTACAGCGACATCGTCGACAACGTGCCCGCCGAGACCATGGGCGCCATGGCTCACGCCGTCCAGGAGGTCGCTAAGGCCAAGGGCCTGGAGGACGGTTTCCGCGTCATCTCCAACAAGGGCGTCAACGCCGGCCAGACCGTCATGCACTTCCACATGCACGTCCTCGGCGGCAAGAACCTAGGCGAGAACCTCATCTGAGGACGCGCAGTCCGTCGCCTTGGCTGCCTTTGGAGTAATCTATGCAGCTTTCTCAACTCGAATACCTTCAAGCAGTAGCGAGCTATGGCGGCGTGCGCAAGGCTGCTCGCGCCGTCCATGTGAGTCCACAGGCCGTTTCGTCAGCAATTAAGAAGTTGGAATCTGAGTATCAGATTGCTTTGCTCAATCGATCGACGGGGGAGGCTGCTTTGTCTCCTGCGGGCCGGGAGTTTGCGCGTCGTGCACGCATGGTCTTGGCACAAGTCGATGATCTTAAAAAGTACGCTCAATCGATGGGCGACGGCGTTTCGCCCGACGGCCATTTTCGTCTCTACGCTCCCTGCCTTCACGGACGGGGGCTCCTTTTTTCCGAAAACTGGTACGACTCGTTTGAAAGCTTGCATCCTCAGATTCACCTCGATGTGTGGCATCAGCCAACGGCTACATGCTTTGAGTCGCTCATGCTTGGAATTTCGGATGCAGCCATCTCATTTGAGGAACCACGGGACAGCGCCCTTTCTTCGAAGTACTTGGGCGAAAAGGAGCTCAAGGTTCTTTCGTGCCCGGCGGGTCATCAATCTGTGGAAGCTATGACTATTCGTGAGCTACTGGGCGGCAGGCTCGCTGTTCCAATTAATTTGTCACCCTGTCTCAATGCAATTAACCAATGTCCCGAAGCCCAGCTTGTTAATTTCCGTTTCCGTGATGTCGAATACGGAAGCAGGGCTCAGATTGAGTTTCTTCAAGCTGGGGGATTGATATTGAGTTTATCTGGCTCTTCTCTTGCATCGGATGGATCAGAAGTGAGCGAGTGCTCCATTGAAGGATCGCGTGACGTAACCTTGCCTATCTACTTTTGCTATCGGCAAAATGCGTGGACTGATCGACACCAGACGGTTTTCCTTCACCTATTGCGCCATCTCGCTTCGTGAGACCATTTGGCATCGCGTCGTCAAGTGAATAGTGACGCTTCGTAACGCATGGTTGACGGCTTTGCTCTCATACTTTTCCAAGATTTCGGTTTGGATTATTGACTCTTGGAGGGCGAGGTATGAGAAACCGTATGGTTTTGCTCTATATGACGTTCGTTTTCCTGTCGAACTTCAGCACCATCTTGTATTTTCTGACGGTTTACCTTGAGTTTGTCGGCTTCTCGATGGTGGCGATATCCAGCATGATGATCGCCTACCAAGTGAGCAAGTTCATTCTGGAGGTTCCTACTGGCTATATTGCTGACAGGTTTGGGCGAAAGGTAAGCGGCCTCGTTGGCGTCGCGGGAATGCTCGGATATTACACCGCTCTGCTCCTCGTCCGATCTCCTCTGCTCTTAATCGGTGCGTTTGCTCTCAAAGGTCTTGCCGTTGCATGTGTGAGCGGATCCATCGAAGCGATTTACATTGACAGTGTCTCTCAGGACCAACTCGTGAGACTTAATGTCGTTGAACGATTTGTCTTCTACGCGTCTTATGCCCTCTCCGCTTGTGTGGGCGGTTTCATTTCGTCCGCCGGCGCGTATCTCATTGGGCTTTCGGTCGATATCATCGCAATGGTGCTGACATTGGTTGTCGTTGTCTGTATTCCTGAGGGGCGAAGCGGAGGCACTGCTGCAATACCCGTGCGTAGAATTAGCCCGAAGATGATCAAGGCCGCTATTGCGGGCAATAGCATTCTTTGCTCGGCGTTCATCATGGATTGTTCCCAAGCATTTGCTTTCGTCGCTCTGGAAGACTTTTTCTCACTGCTGCTTGCAGGTCGCGGAATGAATGCCGTCGCTTCTGGCGTGACCATTGCGGTCCAGCTCCTTGTCTCCGCCTCCATAGGGTTTTTTGTGCCCAGTGTGGTTGCTCATGTCGACAAGGGCCGTTTTGCGCGTATTTGCGGCATCGTTCGTCTTTTCTTGGCTGCTTTGTTTTTGAACCCCTTAACTCCAGCCTATTTATTGCCTGTGTTCTATGTGCTGCAGACGGTCGCTTACGCGTTGTTTGCTCCGATCAAATACTCAGTTTTTCAAAATGCTGCCGATTCATCGATGCGCTGTTCGCTGATTTCGGTTCAAAGCCAGATGGTGGCGGTGGGCGCCGTTCTTTTCTATCTGCTCAATGCTGTGTTGAGTAGCGTTGTGGGTATTCGGGTTGTGTTGCTTGCTGCGCTTGGGATTTCTTCGTTGGCGTATATTCCCGCGCTGTTTCGTCTTACAAGTCAAAGGCCATGAGCATCCAGGCATCGATAACTTATATATCAACGCAATAAACCCGAGCGCGAGGGCGTTTGGGTTTATTATTGAAGCGTATGTAACCTGGCGGCGCCACACCGCCTGTTAGTAGGGAGACACATGAACGTTCTGGTCGTCAACGCAGGATCTTCGACCCTTAAGTATCAGGTTATCGATACCAAGTCCCACAAGGTGTCCGCAAAGGGCTCCTGCGAGCGCGTCTGCTTTACCGGCGGTACCTTCACCCATGCTGCCAACGGCTCCAAGAAGGTGACCGAGAACATCGAGTTCCCCGACCACAAGGTCGCCATCGAGGTCGTCCTGAAGGACCTCGAGGCCAACGGCGTCAAGATCGAGGGCATCGGCCACCGCATCGTTCAGGGCGGTTGGTACTTTGGCGATTCCTCCCTCGTCGACGAGGACGTTCTCGCTAAGATCCGCGAGGTCGCTCCGCTCGCCCCGCTGCACAACAACCCCGAGGCTAACGTTATCGAGTTCTGCCTCGAACAGTATCCCGACCTGCCCAACGTCACGGTCTACGACACCGCTTTCCACTTCAACATGCCCGAGGTCGCCAAGACCTACGCCCTGCCCAAGGACGTTTGCGACAAGCTTCACATCCGTAAGTACGGCGCTCACGGCACCAGCTATCGCTACATCTCCAAGAAGGTTGCCGAGATGACCAACGGCGAGGCCCGCAAGGTCGTCGTGTGCCATATCGGCTCCGGCGCCTCCCTGTGCGCCATCGAGGACGGCAAGTGCATGGACACCACCATGGGCTTGACGCCGCTCGACGGCGTCATGATGGGCACCCGTTGCGGTTCCATCGACCCGGCTACCGTGTGCTATCTGCAGCGCGAGGGTGGTTACACCTTCGACGAGGTTGACGAGATGATGAACAAGAAGTCTGGCCTCATGGCTGTGACCGGCGGCAAGACCAACGACTGCCGTAACGTCGAGGAGCTCGCCGCTGCCGGCGACCCCGAGGCCCAGCTCGCCTTCGACATGTTCGTCTACAAGATTGCCGCCAAGGCCGCCGAGATGGCAACCTCCATGTGCGGCATGGACACGCTTGTCTTTACCGCTGGCATCGGCGAGCACGCTCCGGCCGTCCGCGCTGGCGTGGCCGACCGTCTGGCCTTTATGGGCGTCAAGATGGATCACGCCCGCAACGCTCTGCGTGGCGATGGCGCCTGGTGCCTGTCCGCCAAGGATTCCAAGGTCAAGATCTTCGTCATCCCTACGGACGAGGAGTTCATGATCGCCTCCGACGTCGAGCGCATCGTCAACGGCAAGTAATTGATGCAAGGGGAGGGGACTGGATGGCCTTGTGCCGTTCAGCCCCCTTTTATGCGCTTTGAGCGAAGAGTTTAATAGATATTTATTGAATTCTGATAACTTCTTATTAAGGATACGGCCGCCTTATGGGTTTGCCGACCGTACTGTAATCACGAAGGAGTCTCATGAACGTACTTGTTGTCAACGCCGGCAGCTCGAGCCTTAAATATCAGCTTTTGGACACCGATACCCGCGAGGTTTTCGCTAAAGGCAACTGCGAGCGTATCGGCTCGGAGATGGGCATCTTTGGCCATTCCGAGAACGGTGGCGCCAAGCAGACCGAGGAGATTCCTTTCCCCGACCACCGCTCGGCTATCGCGCGCGTGCTCGAGGAGCTCGAGAAGACCGACTTTACGATTGATGGCATCGGCCACCGTATCGTTCAGGGCGGCTGGTACTTCGATGATTCCGCGGTCGTCGACGATGAGGTCATGGCCAAGATCATTGAGGTGGCCCCGCTCGCCCCGCTGCACAACTACGGCGAGGCCGCAGCGATTGAGTATTGCCGCGAGAAGTATCCGGAACTGCCCAACGTGGCCGTCTTCGACACGTCGTTCCATATGACGATGCCCGAAGTCGCCTACACCTACGCCCTGCCCAGGGACGTGTGCGACAAGTACCACGTGCGCAAGTACGGAGCCCACGGCACGAGCCACCGTTACGAGTGGATGATGGCCAAGGAGATTCTGGGCACGCGCTGCCACCGTCTGCTTTCGTGCCACCTGGGCAACGGCGCCTCGCTCGCCGCTATCGAGGACGGCATATGCCGCGACACCACGATGGGTCTCACGCCGCTCGACGGCCTGATGATGGGTACCCGTTGCGGTTCCATCGACCCGGCCACCGTGTGCTACCTGCAGCGCGAGGGTGGCTACAGCTATCAGGAAGTCGACGACATGATGAACAAGCAGTCCGGTCTGCTTGCCATCTCGGGCATCTCCAACGACGCCCGCGACATTCGCACGCGCGCTTCCGAGGGTGACGAGCGTTGCCTGCTCGCCTTCGACATGTTCGCCTACAAGGCCATGCAGCAGGCCGGTTCCATGATCGCCTCCATGGCGGGCGTGGATACCATCACCTTTACCGCCGGCATCGGCGAGAACGACTGGTCGATCCGCAAGGCCTTCTGCGACTGCTTTGAGTGGCTGGGCGTGCGCATCGACAACAACAAGAACCGCGAAGCCGTGGGCAACGGCCCGCAGGTCATCAGTGCCGCCGGTTCCGCCGTCACGGTCATGGTCATCCCCACCGACGAGGAATACATGATCGCCCACGACGTCGAGCGTCTGACTGGTAATAACTAACGAATTCGTTTGCAATTGAGAGAAAGGCCTCCAGAGCAACAGCTCCGGAGGCCTATTTACTACTGGACGGAAACTCCATCCCATTTAGAACGCGAATTCCGGGACGCACTTTCCGGTTGAGGCACGTAGCGGAAACCGCATCCCACAATCAAGCAAAATTCCGTCCCGTAGTTTCCCAAACAGGCTCCAAGTGGAAACCGTATCCCAGAATCCGCCCCCAAACCGGGACGCACTTTCCGGTTGAACAGTCGCAGACCACACAAGCCATTTCAAATCCAAAGTGACCATATCCGCAACGCCCGCGCTCTCAACAACGGCACCCAACCATTCAGATTTACAGCCCCAGCTCGTAGCCAAGCCGCCGTCCACCCCAGATTCCCTGAGCATCACGTAGCGGCAGGGCCCCTACAGGGTAAAGCTCTGAAAACATCCCGCAGGACGGAGGAAGCCCCCGCCGCACGTAGTGCGCAGCGGGGGCTTCCGACATGTCCGAGGACGTTTTCAGAGCTTTACCCTGTAGGGGCCCGAAGGGATACGTCCGCTACTCAGCCATCTGAGCCTGGACGGCGGTGATGGCCACGACACCCACGATGTCGTCGGCGGAGCAGCCGCGCGACAGGTCGTTGACCGGCTTGGCGATGCCCTGCAGGATGGGGCCGTAAGCGTCGGCGCCGGCGAAGCGCTGGACCAGCTTGTAGCCGATGTTGCCGGCCTCGAGGTCGGGGAACACGAGCACGTTGGCCTTACCGGCGACGGAGGAGCCGGGAGCCTTGAGCTGGGCGACGGTGGGGACGATAGCGGCGTCGAGCTGCAGGTCACCATCGATGGCGAGCTCGGGAGCCTTCTCCTTGCAGAACTTCACGGCCTCTTGGACCTTCTTGGCGACCTCGCCGCCGGCGGAGCCCATGGTGGAGTAGGAGAGCATGGCCACGTGCGGCTCAACGTTGCCCATGAAGGTGGACCAGGAGTGAGCGGAGGCGATGGCGATCTCGGAGAGCTCGTCGGAGGACGGGTTGATGTTGAGGCCGCAGTCGGCGAAGATCAGCGTGCCGTCGGTGCCGAACTGCGGGGTGTCGGTGCACATCACGAAGAAGGCCGAGACCAGCTTGGTGCCCGGGGCGGTCTTGAGGATCTGCAGCGCGGGGCGCAGGGTATCGGCGGTGGAGTGGCAGGCGCCGGAGACCAGGCCATCGGCATCGCCCATCTTGACCATCATGGTGCCAAAGTAGGTGGCATCCATCACCTGGGCGCGAGCCTGCTCGATGGTAACGCCCTTCTTGGCGCGGAGCTCGGCAAACTTCTGCGCGTACTCCTCGTGCTTTTCGGCATTGCGCGGGTCGATGACGGTAGCGCCGGGAACGTTGATCTCGTCGGGGTTGCCCAGGATGACGATCTTCGCCAGGCCCTCCTCGATGATTTTGGTGGCCGCGACGATAGTGCGCGGATCCTCGCCCTCGGGCAGGACGATCGTCTTAAGGTCGGCCTTGGCGGCAGACTTCATACGGTTTAGGAAATCGCTCATGTTACTCCTTGCAAGCGTTTCGCTAAGCTCCAGGCGCCCGACTGTTCACGAATAAACCCGCTGCTAGCGGGTTTACCTTTCAATAATGTACGCCGCGGTGCTTGAGCTTTCCTTGTGTGGCAAGCTCATTATAGGACGCATTAGCGCTATAATCGCTCTGATAAATATGTCTCGAAGAATGTTCGAGAAAAGCCCAGCTAACGAGCCCGTGGCTTTTGACAAGGAGTATCGATGCAGATTACCTCAGGCCTGCCTGAAGGCTTTAACGCCGGCGCGTACGACATGATTGTCGTCGGTGCTGGATATGCCGGTGCCGTTTGTGCCCGCCGTCTTGCCGAGACCATCGGCTATCGTGTTGCCGTTTTGGAACGCCGTAGCCACATTGCGGGCAATGCCTATGACTGCACTGACGAGGCCGGAATCCTGATCCACGAGTACGGTCCGCATATCTATCACACCTTTAACGAGCGCGTGCACAATTTCCTGTCGCGCTTTACCAAGTGGACGGATTATCAGCACAAGGTGCTCGCTAACATCAACGGCACCCTTATGCCCGTGCCCTTTAACCATGCGAGCCTCAAACTCGCCTTTGGCGATGAGCGTGGCGAGGAGCTGTATCAGAAGCTCGTGGAGACCTTTGGCAAGGACGTCAAGGTGCCCATCATGGAGCTGCGCAAGAAGAACGACCCCGACCTGGCCGAGGTCGCTGATTACGTCTATGAGAACGTCTTTTTGCATTACACCATGAAGCAGTGGGGCCAGACGCCCGATCAGATCGACCCCTCGATCACCGGCCGCGTTCCCGTCTTTGTGGGCGATGATGACCGCTACTTCCCGCAAGCTCCCTTCCAGGGCATGCCGCAGGAGGGCTACACGGCGCTCTTTGAGCACATGCTCGACCACGACCTGATTTACGTGTTCTGCGACGTGGACGCCCGCGATCTCTTTGAGATCGACGAGACCACCGTCAAGGTCGACGGTAAGGTCTACGGCGGCGAGATCGTCTACACCGGTCCACTCGACGAGCTGTTCAATCTCGACCTGGGCGCCCTGCCGTACCGTACGCTCGACATGAAGTTCGAGACGCTCGATATGGATCAGTTCCAGCCCGTGGGCACCGTCAACTACACCACGAGCGAGGATTACACGCGCATCACTGAGTTCAAGAATATGACTGGCCAGGTCCTGCCCGGCAAGACCACCATCATGAAGGAATACTCCAAGGCCTATACGCCCGGCTCGGGTGAGACGCCGTACTACGCCATTCTTGAGCCCGAGAACCGTGAGCTCTATGAGCGCTATCTTGAGCGCGTCCAGAACCTGACGAACTTCCACCCGGTGGGTCGTCTGGCCGAGTATCGTTACTACGATATGGACGCTGTGACCAATTCCGCCCTCGATCTTTCGGATGAGATTATCGCCTGCCATGCATAAAGTCATAACATTCGGTATTCCCTCGTATAACGCCGCCAAGGACATGGACCATTGCATCACCTCTATCTTGGAGGGGAGCAATTACGCCACCGATATCGAGATTATCGTGGTGGACGACGGCTCCAAGGACGAGACGGCCGCCAAGGCCGACGAGTGGGAGGCCCGTTACCCTGGAATCATCCGCGCGGTGCACCAGGAGAACGGCGGTCACGGTATTGCCGTCCTTTCGGGTCTGCGCGAGGCGCAGGGCACCTACTACAAGGTTGTTGATTCGGACGACTGGCTTGACGGTGCTGCCCTTTCGACCATGCTGTCGATTCTGCGTGGCTTTGAAGAGCGCGACCAGCGCGTTGACCTGTTTATCTCGAACTACGTGTACGAGAAGGTTTACGAGGGCACGCATACCGCTATTGGCTACAAATTTGCCCTGCCGCGCAAAAAGATCTTTTCTTGGGATCAGATCGGTCATTTCCGCCTGGACCAGAACCTACTCATGCACAGCCTGTGCTATCGCACGGATGTGCTGCGCGAGTCCAACCTTCCCATGCCGCCGCACACGTTCTATGTGGACAACATCTACGCCTACGTGCCGCTGCCGCGTTGCAAGACCATGTACTACGCCGACATCGACCTCTACCGCTACTTTATCGGTCGCGAGGGCCAGAGTGTCAACGAGGCCACGATGGTCAAGCGTCTGGACCAGCAGTTCCGTGTTACGCGTATCATGATGGAGTCGTACCACCTGTACAGCGATGTCGAGTCGTCACGCCTACGTTCGTACATGATGGGCTACTTCACCATGATGATGGCGATCTGCTCGGTGCTCACCAAGCTTTCCGAGGAAGATTGCGCCGACGAGCGCCTAAAGACGCTGTGGAATGATTTGAAGGCCTACGACGAGCGCATGTATCGTCGTGCCCGCTACGGCGTGGTCGGGTTCTTCACCAATCTGCGCGGACGGGCCGGAGACAAAACCACGCTTGGCCTATACCGTCTTGCCTCAAAGATCTTTAAATTCAACTAGCTGCCGAGTAATCGCTGCTGATAGGTTGACTGGGCCCCTTGGCCTTTAGTTTGCTACTGCGAACAGTCCTGCTCGCACGGAAAGCACATTAAGTGCTTTCCGACTCGTGCGGAACTTGTATCAAACTAAAGGCCAAGGGGCCTCTGCTACAAGAATCGATTGTCAGGTTATTTGAATTTGAAGATCTTCGACGCGCGGTACACAGGGGCCTGGGCTGAAAAGAATCTGGTTGGTAGGTTGCCCGGTGGGGCTTGGTTATGTTTGTCGCGACATGCTCGCCGTAAGGGCCCTGGAAACCGCCATC
>CABUBS010000067.1 GCA_902489855.1 uncultured Collinsella sp. | reverse complement strand
CTGCCGCGGCCAAGGATGTGAAGGGCGCTGCCACATTTAGTGGCCTCCTGTTCGTGCGGAACTCGCGATAAACTTAACCCCCACACCCCTCACGCGGCGGGCAACCGTCGTTGGGCTTATCGCTAACACGATTAAACCGCTTGCATATCGTCTGCTGGCTTGGCACGGTACAATACTTGCAGCTTTAATTCATGAATTAGTGGAGTTATTGATGGCAGAATCTCGTGCGGAGCGTAGGGCTCGTCGTGCTTTGGTGGAGGCGGTTGAGGGGTCGAAGGAGGAGAAATCTTCTACGAAATCCAAGTCTTCTAAAGCTGCAAAAAGCAAATCGGCTAAGGGCAAGGCTAAGGCCAAGCGTCCCGGCTCTCGTCGGAACGAGGATAAGGCATCTCAGACTCGCTCCAAGCGCCCGTATAAGAATCCGGCTCCGTCTGCGCGCAAGGCCGTTGATCCCAAGTCTCCTTGTTCCATCATGAAAGCTTGCGGTGGGTGTACAGCGCTCAATCGTCCTTATAAGAAGCAGCTCGCCGCCAAGCAGGCTGCTATGGAGGAGCTTTTTGCTTCGCTTTGTGAGCGTGAAGACATTGCTGTAGATCCTATTCGCGGTATGGGAGTCACCCTGGGCGACCCGGGCAAATATCCTGCGCCGCGCGGTTTTCGCCATAAGGCCGCCACTCCCTTTGCTCCCGGTAAGGAGGGCGCTGTCCGTTGCGGTTTCTTTGAGCGCGGCACGCACAAGATCGTTGCCGTACCCGAATGCCCCGTCGAGGCACCGGGCGCCCGTCAGATTCTCAACGGCATCGCACGCGAAGCTGAGCGGCTGCATATTCCCGCCTTTAATGAGGACAAGCATCTTGGTTTGCTTCGCTATGCCGTCGTCCGCTGCGGTTGGCGTACCGACCAGGTCATGGTCACGCTCGTGACCGCTCAGCGCGACTTGCCGCATGCGCAGGAGTTCTTTGAGGCTGTCGCCGCACTCGATCCGCGCATCGTCACCGTCGCCCAAAACATCAACGGACGCCCCGGCAACGCCATCCTCGGCGAGGAAACCCGCATCGTGTACGGCGCCGAATGCATGCGCGACCAGCTACTCGGCTGCGAGTTCGATATCTCCCCCACCGCGTTCTACCAGACCAACCCGCAACAGACCGAGCTGCTCTATCAGCTCGCTATCGACGGCATGGATTTGCACCAGGGCGATGTGCTCATGGATGCCTACTGTGGCAGCGGTACCATCGGTCTTTGCGCAGTTAAAGATGCCCAGAAAAAGGGCATCGGCATTATGCTGCTCGGCGTGGAGCGCAACCCGGCGGGCATTGCCGACGCACGTCGCAATGCCGAGCTCAACGGCCTCACCCGCAGCGCCTGGTTTATGGCCGACGACGCCACCGATTGCATCCTGGATGCCGCCGATAACAACGAGCGGGTCGATGTCCTTTCCATCGATCCGCCGCGCGCCGGCTCTACCCCCGAGTTCCTCGAAGCTGCCTGCGCGCTTAAGCCGCGCCGCATCACCTATATCAGCTGCAACCCCGTAACTCAAGAGCGCGACCTGCATCAGCTCCTCGACGGAGGCTATTGCCTGCTCAAGATCACGCCCGTCGACATGTTCCCTCACACCGACCACACCGAAACCGTAGCGGTCCTCGAACGCCGCTAACCGACCTCAGTAGATTTTTGGGACAAGAAAGGGGGCGACCCGCCTGGGCCGCCCCCTTCGCTTGGTTTATAAACTCCGCTACATCCCATTGCGCAGATCGCACACGCCGGCTGCCGCCATCTCGCGCAGCAGCGTCTCGCGGTCGCGCGTCACGATCAAATCTAGCGGGAAGTGAATCTCGTCGAGCATCTTGCGCGCGTGATCGAGCTTGCCAATGGCCATGCCAATGTGGGCATCGGTTGACACGCCAATGCCCACGCCCAGCTCGGCGCAGCGCTCGGCGATCTTGCGGCATACGGCCCAATGCTCAGTGTCGACACCGTGTTCAAGACTATGGTTGTTGATCTCGATAATCTTGTGCTTGGCCTTAGCTGCCAACAGCACCTCGTCGATATCGAACGGCACGCCCGAACGCCCCGTGTGACCCAGCATGAACACCTTGGGGTGCTCCAGGGCATTGATATACATCTCGGTCGTCTGGGCCAGCGTCGCGCCTTCAGCAATCTGCGGATTATGCACGCTCGCAACCAAATAATCCAAATTTCGCGTAACCAAATCGAACAGCGAATGCTGACGGCTGTACGAATCACCGGCAATATCGAGCGTGACAGGAGTGTCCTCGCCAAACAGGCTTCCGTCCAGCGAAACGATATCGGCCTCGGCACCACGCAGCACCAGCACGCCGCTCCAAATGCGCGGCCAGATATCCTGGTTGATAAAGAATTGGTAACTGCGCAGGTCATTGGGGCAAGCCGTAACCATAGAGCTCAGATGGTCGGCAGATCCGAGCACCTGCAGGCCACGCTCTGCCGCCCAGTACACATTCTCCTCAATGGTCGAATATGCATGCGCAGAGAATATCGTATGGGTATGAATGTCACAAGAAAGCAGGTAGGGCATCAGGTCTCCTTATCTGGCACGGCCGTCGCTTATATTCATTGTACGCATAGCCTTCGATAGTCGTAAAACCACTCCATCCCAAAGACACAACGTCCATGACAACGGGGTCTGGCTTAACACCAAACCCCGTTTCACGTAAAACATTGTAGGCAGAGCGCTTTACTTTTAACGATACTCGTCCGCCAACTGTTTCCAAGCGGGTAGCGAATTGATAATCGTTTCGTAACTCACGCAATAGCCCAGGCGGAACCAACCCGGCATACCAAAGCTGTCCGAGGGAACCGCAAGCAACTCATACTTCTTTGCACGCTCGCAAAACGCATTCGCATCGGGTTCCAGCGCCTTCACCCACAGGTAGAATGCACCATCCGGCTCAACATAGGTGTAGCCGTACTCCGCTAGTGCGTCGGTAAGCGCGGTGCGGTTGCGCGCATAGGCCTCGACATCGCTCGGCTCATCGATGCAATCGATGATTACGCGCTGGAAGAGTGCCGGTGCGCATACAAAACCTAGCGTACGGGCAGCACCCGCAACAGCCGGCATCAGACGGGCAGCCTGCGGATTGGTGTTGGGAACCAAGATCCACCCCACGCGCTCGCCAGGTAGCGATAGCGACTTAGAATACGAGTAGCACACCACGGTGTTCTCGTAGATCGAGGGCACCCAAGGCACCTCGGCACCGTACACAATCTCGCGGTACGGCTCATCCGAGATGAGCATAATCGGATTCTCGGGATCGCGCTGAGCGTTGGCCTCGCGCAGAACATTGGCCAGTCGCGTCAGCGTGTCGCATGTATATACGGCACCGGTCGGATTGTTGGGAGAGTCAATGATGACGGCCGCCGTCTTATCGCTGATCGCCTTGAGCACGTTGTCCACGCTCAGCTGGAACGTATCTTCATCGGCGAGCGCCTCAACACACGTACAGCCGGCCTTCTCAATCCAAACGCGATACTCCGGAAAGTACGGGGCGATAACAATAACCTCGTCGCCCGGGTTCGTAACGGCGTTGAGCGTGCAGGTGAGCGAAGCCGCGGCACCCACCGTCATAAATACGTCTTTGCCCTCATAGCTCGTGCCAAAGCGGCGGTTGAGCGATTCGGCCACAGCGGCACGACATTGCGGCAGGCCCGGTGCGGGCGTGTAGCCGTGCAGCTGGTCGCTCGGCAGCTCCAGGGCCTTCTTAATCGACTCAGCCACAGCAGCGGGCGCCGGAACGCTCGGATTGCCCAGCGAAAAATCGAATACGTTTTCCGCACCGATCTGCGCCTTGCGCTCAAGGCCATAGCTAAAAATCTCACGGATGATGGAGCTTTCCGCGCCGCGAGCATACATAGTTTCGTTGATCATCTGTTCCCCTTTCGCATAGGCGCTATTGTACGCTTTAGCCGAGCAAAGTGCCGCAGCAATGTTGATTGGGGACAGACTTAAATGCGTGAAAACGCTCATTTAAGTCTGTCCCCAATCAACAGACGGCCCCATATCGCTCAAAAGAAAAAACCTCCGCAGGTTTCCCCGCGGAGGCTTTTGCCACAAAGACTATTTGTCGGTGTCGGCACCGACGACGGCATGGTCATCGTCAGCATCATCGGATGCGGCTTCGGCATCCTCCTGCATGGCCGCCTGCGCAAAGGCCGCGGCATCAGCCGCCAGCTCCTCCTCGCTCATGCGAGGCACGCGCTTCTTGGTCGGCATGCCGGCCGCCTTGGCATTGCGCTCCTCCTTGGCCGCCAGGATATCGCCCTCGCGCTCAAGGTAGGCGTCCCACTCGTTGTCGAGCAGGGCATTCACGGCATCGCCCTCGACAGTCTCGCGCTCAAGCAGCACCTTCGCCATCAGATCGAGCTGATCGCGACGGGCATCCAAGATCTCGACAGCACGACGATGGGCCTCGCGCATGATGCGCTGAACCTCGATATCAATGCGGCGCGCCGTCTCCTCGGAGTAATCCTGGTGATCGGCGTAATCGCGACCAAGGAACACCTGATGTTGCGCCTCGCCAAACACTTGCGTGCCCAGCTCCTCGCTCATGCCCAGGCGCGTGACCATCTCGCGCGCCATCTTGGTTGCGCGCTCCAGATCGTTGCTCGCGCCCGACGTAATATCATCGCACATGAGCTCCTCGGCAACGCGACCGCCCAAGAACACGGCAAGCTCGTCGAGCATCTCGTTCTTGGTCTTGAGGAAGTGGTCCTCCTGCGGAAGCTGCAGCGTGTAGCCCAGCGCCTGGCCGCGGCTGACGATCGAGATCTTGTGGACCGGATCGGAGTGCTCCAGGATGTGGCCCACCAGGGCGTGACCGCTCTCGTGGTAGGCAATCGTGGTGCGCTCGGCCTCGGTCATCACGCGACCCTTGCGCTGCGGTCCGGCAATCACGCGCTCCATCGATTCCTCGACCTCGTCCATCGAGATCACGGAACGATGACGGCGAGCGGCCAGCAGCGCAGACTCGTTGAGCAGGTTCGCTAAATCGGCACCAGTAAAGCCAACGGTCATCTGGGCGAGCTTCTCAAACTTAACGTCCTCGTCCATCGGCTTGTTCTCGGCATGCACGCGCAAAATCTGCTCGCGGCCTTTCACGTCCGGACGGTCGACCGTAACCTGACGGTCAAAACGGCCGGGACGCAGCAGCGCCGGATCCAGAATGTCGGGGCGGTTGGTGGCGGCGATCAGGATGACCGACTCGCTCTCCTCAAAACCGTCCATCTCGACCAGCAGCTGGTTGAGCGTCTGCTCGCGCTCGTCGTGGCCGCCGCCCAAGCCGGCTCCGCGCTGACGTCCCACGGCATCGATCTCATCGATGAAGATGATCGACGGGGCCTGGGACTTGGCCTCCTTAAAGAGGTCACGCACACGGCTGGCGCCGACACCTACGAACATCTCCACAAAGTCCGAGCCGGAGATGGAATAGAACGGCACGCCCGCCTCGCCGGCAACGGCCTTGGCCAGCAGCGTTTTACCGGTGCCCGGAGGGCCAACCAGCAACACGCCACGCGGGATCTTGGCGCCCAGCTTGCGATAGCGATCCGGATCGCTCAAAAAGTCACGGATCTCCTCGAGCTCCTCGACTGCCTCGTCCACGCCGGCAACGTCTTCAAACTTGACCTTGGGGCGTGTGGCCTCGTTGGTCTTGGCGTTGGTCTTGCCAAACTGCATGTTCCTGTTGTTGGCGCCCATCATCTGGCGCATAAAGTAGAACATGATGGCGATAAGGGCGATCGTCGGAAGCACACTCATCGCCAAGTCGCCCCAAAAATCGGGATCGTTGGTGTTGACGATGTACTTGGTATCGGGGTGCTCCGCCATGAGCTCGGCAAGCGAATCGGAGCCGACATAGGTCGAGGAGAAGCTCTTGAGCTCGCTCGTATCGCCCTTGTCCTTCTTCGTCTTCCAGTAATGACCCGTCACGCTTCCGTCTTGAACCGTATAGGTCAGATCTTCGACGCGATCCTGCTTGATGGCGCTCACCATCTCGCTCGTCGCGAGCTTAACGGTATTGCTGGAATTGGCAAAGCCGGAGCCCATGTTAAAGAAGGCGTAGCCCAGAAGCGCGCAAGCCAAAATAAAATACAGCCAGCCCGTACGCGTGGGCTTCTTGCCTCCGGGCATCCCCGGGATCTTAGGCTCCCGGGGAGTCTGGGAATTGTTATCGTTATGGTCGTCGGGCATCTTACGAATAAACCTCCGGTTTCAAAATGCCCAGATACGGAAGGTTACGATAGCGCTCGGCATAGTCGAGGCCGTAGCCCACCACAAAGGCATCGGGGCAATGGGTTCCAACATACTTGGGCGTGATGGCCGAGACGCGGTCCTCAACGTCCTTCCACAGGAAGGCGGCGACCTCCAGAGAAGCGGGCTTGCGGCTCTCGAGGTTCTTCATCAGATACTTGAGCGTCAGGCCCGAGTCCAGAATGTCCTCGACGATCAGCACGTCGCGACCGCGGATGTCGATATCCAGGTCCTTAATGATACGCACGATACCCGAGGACTTCACACCGTCGCCATAGCTCGAAACAGCCATGAAATCGATGTTGGTCGGCAGCTCGATCTTGCGCATCAGGTCGCCCATAAAGACCACGGCGCCGCGTAGGACCGCGATCAGCACCAGATCCTTACCCGCGTAGTCGCGCGTAATCTCCTCGCCCAGGCGAGAGACGATACCGTCGATATCCTCCTGCGTAAACAGAACCTTCTCGATATCCGGATGTTGAGAAGCCATGACAACCCTTTCTCGTGCTTATCGCCCACACACCGCCGTATGGACGCGAACTTCACATTCTAGCAGCGCACGGGGAATATTTTCCAGCCCGTACGCCATCAGCGCGGGAATACCGTCAACGTCGCACAGAATAGCTGGCGTGGGACGCTATTCCGCATCGACCACACGAAGCAGATATGCCACGCGCGTTGCGGCCGTGCACTTAAAACGCTCGTCCGCGCGAACTCCGGCGACCCACACCACGGCACCCCCCGGGGCCGTCCTCACCATGGGCACGCCGGCGCGCTCGGAAACGGGAATGCGAGCCTCACCTAGCAAGTCGGATACTTTCTTGCTTCGGCCACTCATCCCTAACGGGCACATCACGTCTCCCGGTGCGGGACCGTCCACCCACAGGCGCGCCAATCGCGCCTCGGCAGGGATCTCGCCACGCGAGCCCGCCAGGATCCGCTCACTATCGCTGTCGGCAAAACCCAGGGCAGCCGCGTCTACCAAAGCTGTCGCTTCCCCGGCAGCCGCGAGCTCACGGGCGCGGCGCACGATGTCGCATCCCGGCTCAACGACCATCGACTCTGCGACCAGCATACGTCCCCCGCCCAACGGCAAACGACCGGGCACGGTAACCCAGTCCGCGACCAGGCCCTCGCGAGCCACCGGCGCCTTAAACGCCAGCATGCCAAACTCAATGCGTGCGTCAATCCCCGCCGGAAGCGTGACCGAGCCGGCACCCTCGGCAACGCAGGAAAGGACTCGCTCCACATGTCGCATCTCGGGACGAGCATCCGGATCGATGCGTTTGATCGCCAGTCGCACGATGCGCCGCGCGATTACCACCTCGGCCGCAGCAAGGCGCCTGGCATCGAGCACCAGCGCGCCCGCTGCCTCTTTGCGCAAACAGCTTCGAAACGCCCGTGCCGACAGCTGGGATAGAAACGCATCTTCATCACCCAAGATCTCACAGGCGGCGCCAATCGTCTTGCACACGCTCGCATTACGCTGTGCCACCACCGGCATTACCCGATGGCGCACGTAGTTTCGCAGATACGAGATATCCTCATTGCTCTCGTCTTCACGCCACGGCTGACCATGTACCTGTAGATAGCCCACGAGCTCGCCATGAGTTAGGTCGAGCAAGGGACGCACCACGATATTCCTCCGGCGAGGAATGCTCGATAGACCAGCGGGCCCCGAACCCTTAATCGCGTTCATCAAAAACGTTTCCGCGCGATCCGAAGACGTGTGCGCGGTGCAGATACGAGCCGCCGTTCGCGGTGCCCCCGTCTGGGCGCAGAGCTCGCGAACATACCTTCGCGCCGCGGCATAGCGCACCTCGCGGGCAGCCGCCTCGATATTGCCCGATTCATCATCAAAATAGGCATGCTCAACACACAGCGGTAGACCATATTGTGCGCAGAGCTCACGCACAAAGGCCTCGTCGCCATCGGACGCCTTGCCGCGCAGATGATGGTTCACATGCAGCACGTGCAGTCGCTCGCGCGCGATGGGGGCAACACCGCGTCCGTCTTGGATATCCAGCTTTGATGTGCACGCCATAAGAAGCAGTGCCGTCGAGTCCGCGCCGCCTGATACCATGAGCACGACAGGAGCAGCCTGCTGTCTCGTCCGGGTCTCATCGACTGCCCCAGGCACGGCATGGTGTCCATAATGCTGAGATACCGTAGGCATTTGCTTCCTCCTCTATTCGTCCGCACCCATTGTATCCTTTGGAATCTTATGTCTCGTCTGCACCTTCATATCCTCGGCAGTGGCTCTAAAGGCAACTGCGCGCTCATCGAGGGCCCGCAGGGGCTCATTATGGTCGATGACGGACTGTCTCGCCGCGAGACATTAAAGCGCATGGCAGAACTGGGGCTCTCGGCTGACAACGTCTCGGCTCTTCTCATTACTCATGAGCATAGCGATCACATCAAGGGCCTCGATATCTGGTGCAAGCACTGGCACGGCCCCCTCTTTGCCAGCAGGGGCACTCTTTCGAACAAAGAAAATCTTTCGCATCTGCCTGTCGAGGAATTCGATCCCGGTGACACCCTTTCCATTGCCGGCATCCACGTGCAAACCTACTCAACATCACACGATGTCATCAATCCAGTCGGCTATCGATTCAATGCTCTCGATGATTCCATCGGCTTTGCCACCGACACCGGAGAGCTATCGAGCCAAGCCATGAACACCCTCAAAGATTGTCGAGTCCTCGCGCTCGAAAGCAACCACGATGCGACCATGCTGCGCGAGGGAGAATATCCCCGCTTTCTTCAGGAGCGCATCCTGTCTGCAAGGGGACACCTCTCCAATGGCCAAGCCGCCGAAGCCGCGCGCGAACTTGTTACCGATCGCACCGAACAGCTCATTGCCATACATATCAGCCAAGATAACAATCGTCCGAGCCTTACCGTCAAAAGCTATGCCAAAGCTCTGGCCGCAACCCTGGATGACGAGCTCGGCAGCTCCGCCACCCTTCTCCAAGGATCGCGAAAACTCTCGATACGCCCCGCAAGCCAGTATCGGCCAGCAACCATTCAATAGACTGTCCTAAACAGCAAAAGGGGCCGGGAATCGCTTCCCAGCCCCTTTTGTTGTCTTTTAATAGCGAAGAACACCAACGAAGTTATTCGATGGAGATCTTCGTAACGTTCTTCTTCTCGACGATCTTGGGAACCGTAACGGTCAGGATGCCGTCAGCGTACTTAGCCGAGAGGCCCTCGCTCGAAGCGTCCTTAAGATACACGCCACGCGTCGCGCTGTACGAGCTGAACTCCTTCTGCAGGAAGTTCTTGCCCTCGTTCTCCTCGTCTTCCTCGACATTCACGCTAATGGACAGACGGCCCTCGTTAAGCTCGACATCGATATCGTCCTTGGCGACGCCGGTCAGATAAGCCTTGACCTCATAGCCATCGCCCTTATCCTCAACGTCAACGGGGAACGCCTTAGAGGCAATCGAGCTGTTCGCTAGGTCGCTCATATCATCAAACAGATCGAACAGCGAGCTTGCAGAGGGACGAACGCCAAAAACCGAACGATAAGGAACCATGCTTGCCATGTTTACCACTCCTTTATAGGACTGCCGAGTCATCTTCCAGGTGACTGGGACTTCTTTTGACGCTCTTATATATGCCCACCCAGTGCTCATATATACATCGACTATAAAGTTTTTTGAGTCCAGTACTATAAGCATATCTAAGTGCGTATGACTCAGGTTTTAGGAAGGTTAAGGTTCTTTGAACCAGAGCTTAAATACCGAGTATGTCCCCAGCTACAAATAACAAGGGGCTTACAATGAGCGCGTACACGTTGTTGGTAACGAGCTAAAGGGCATCATGGACGACCAAAACCAGAACAATATGTTTATGCCGACGCAGGGGGAAGATACTTCCACGCAGCCGCCACGGTTCCATCGCCCCCACATCTCGCAAGAGCCCATTAATGATCCGGAGCCCGAGTATGTGACGAGAAATCGATATCAAACGCTCGAGGATGCCCAAACGGGACGTAAACATATGGGCGTCGCCTCGGGAGACCCTGTATATCTGAAAGACGCACCATTATCTAAAAACAGCGCAGCTAGTGATGAGCCGATGAAAGCATCCGCCACTCATCGACAAAGAGGTCCTCGACCAAAGCAAACCTTGACGCATTCGGCTCGCTATCTCGAAACGCCAAAACAGGGAAAATCAATCTTCGTTTCGACAAGTAAACGACGCAAGCAGCATCGACTGACAATCCTGCTTTTGATCATTGCGGTCATAGCAGTTGCCCTTGTTATTCGATTTATTTTCTTTAAATAAAAGCTCAATACCAAAAACGATAAGATCGTCTGGTGTAAATGAGTCATTTACGCCCGGTAAACGCAAAAAAGGGGGAGGCCGCGAGGCCTC
>CABUBS010000066.1 GCA_902489855.1 uncultured Collinsella sp. | reverse complement strand
ACCCGCCGCGTCCACCTGGCGCATAAACGACGGCATCTCCCCCGTCGCGGCGCAGGCGGCAATCTGATGCAGAGCCGCGGCGACCGCATCATCTGCCGCAGCGCCGATATGCCAGCGCGCCGCCGCTGTGACGACCTCGTTGGCATTAGCGACTGCAACGGAGTTGGGAACGGCATCGATCATGGGCAGATCGTTATCGGAATCGCCAAATACGGCCACCTCGTCGGGCGTCATGCCCAAAGCGCGCGCCAGCTCCAGCGCAGCACAGCCCTTGTCCCAACCAGCCGGAAGGATGTCAAACAGGCGCACGCGGTTATTAGGAAACACAAGCGAGAGCTCCGGAACCTCAGCGGCAACGCGCTCGCGTAACTCCGCGAGCTCCTCACGCGAACGGGCACTCCAGATATTCGCCTTAAACACCGTCGCGTCATCGACGACGGGACGACATGGGGCCTCTTCGCCTTCCTAATAACCGCGTGCGCCCGACCCCATGGCTCGACGAACGCGCTCGGGATCGCTCGTCACGCAGTAGGCATCGTTGCCCCAAAAGTCATCGCCCAGGCTATAGACTTTTAGAAATGTATCGTCGGTCTCTTGCTCCAGATAGTCAGCCAAACGCATCAGGGCATCGTTGTCGATTGCGTGCGAGGCGACCACTTCGCCGTCGACAAACATCACCTGGCCGTTACAGAACGCGCCAGTCGAAAAACACTCGGAACGATTTTTGAACATCCAGCCCATCGCGGACGGCTGACGGCCCGAAACCGGACCAAAGTGCAGACCCGCCGCCTGCATGGCATGAATACCCTCAATGGCGTATTCGCTGACACCGTCGTGTCCAGCCGGAATCAGCGTATCGTCCATATCGGTCAGCACAAGTTTGATCATAGAGTCCCCCGTCATTTCCACCGTAACCATTGTAACGACCTGCCAATAAGGGACAGGTTTATTTTGACAGGTTTTATCTGGGAAAATGCAACGCCCCTGTTGCCACCTACCAAAATAAACCTGTCCCTTTTTGGCAGGTGCGTTAGTATAGGGAACAACAGATTCGATGCGGGAGTGCCAGCGGTGCAAACCACGAGGCTGAGAGGGCATGGGGCCCAATCCTTTGAACCTGTCAGTTAATGCTGGCGTAGGGAGCATGCCGCCTTTACAGGGGCGCTGTCTATGCACAGCGCCCCTTTTCTATGCCAAGGAGGCATGTGCAGTGATTGATTCGGAACAGCTTAAGCAACATATGGTCAAGGCCGTGGAGGAGATTCGCGCCACCAATCCGATGGCCGGCTCCATCACCAACACGGTGACGATTGACTTTGTCGCCAACGCGCAGCTCGCCGTGGGCGGTTCGGCCGCCATGGTCTATCTGCCCGACGAGGGCGAGGCGCTCGTTGCCGGCGGCGGCGCCATCTATCTCAACATGGGCACGCTCTTCCCCATCTACGAGCAGACGATTCCCCGCGCGGCCAAGGCGGCACACGACGCCGGCAAGCCCTGGGTGCTCGATCCGGTGGGTCTGGGCATCGGCAGCCTGCGCACCCAGCTGGTAAACGAGCTCAAGCAGTACAAGCCCGCCATCGTGCGCGGCAACGCCTCCGAGATCATCGCGCTCGCCGGCCTGTGGGGTCTTAAGGGCGAGGCAGCTGATCTGAGCCGCGTGCGCGGTGTCGATACCACCGACACGGTCGATGCCGCCCGCGATGCCGCCGTGGCGCTCGCCCGCTACACCGGCGGCGCCGTAGTGGTCTCGGGCGAAGTCGACCTGATCACCGACGGCACGACCGTGGCCAAGTCCCACGGCGGCAGCCCGCTCATGTCCAAGATCACCGGCTGCGGTTGCTCGCAGGGTGGCGTGCTGGCCGTGTACGCCTGCGCCGCCGACCCGTTTACGGCAGCCATCTGCGGCACCGCCGTCTACAACGTTGCCGGCACGCGTGCCGCCGCCGTCGCCGATGCCCCGGCGAGCTTTAAGGTCGCCTTTATCGACGAGCTCTACCGCGCAACCGCCCAGGACATTGCCGATAACCAACTCGAGCTCGAGGAGGCATAGGCCATGTTCGAGCCTGCAACCAATACCGGCATGAACACGCTCGTCGCTGTGGCCATCGCCCCGTGCGGCACCGGCGATGAGCTCTCCGCCGAGGTTGCCGAGGTCGTTCGCGTCATTCGCGAGAGCGGCCTTCCCAACCGCACCACCTCGATGTTCACCGAAATCGAGGGCGACTGGGACGAGGTCATGCAGGTCGTGCGCGACGCGACCTTTGTGTTGGCGAGCAAGGGCATCCGCACCGAAGTCGTGCTCAAAGCCGATATTCGACCCGGTTTTACCGACACCATGACCGGCAAACTCGAGCGCATGGAATCGCAAATAAAAAAGCAGGAGGAAGCACGATGAGCATCCGCGACAACCTTGATATCTCGGCCTATCTGGTACTCGGCCCCGAAAACACGCTGGGACGTCCCGTGGGCGATGTGGTGGCCCAGGCGCTCGATGCCGGCTTTACCTGCATTCAGGTGCGCTCCAAGGTGGCAAGCGCCCGCGAGATCATTGCGCTGACCGACGACGCCGCGCAGGCAATCGCACAGGCCGGCAAGACCGGTCAGGTCGCCCTGTTAATCGATGACCGTCTGGACTGTGTGCTTGCCGCGCGCGAGCAGGGCATTGCCGTCGATGGCGTGCACGTAGGCCAGAGCGACATTCCCGTCGAGGTCTGCCGCAAGCTGCTGGGCCCCGATGCCATTGTGGGCCTTTCGGCCCGTTGCGAGGAGATGCTCGAGTACGTCAAGACCGCCGACATGAGCCTGGTCGACTACCTGGGCATCGGCCCGCTCCACGAGACCGAGACCAAGCGCGACTGCGGACGCGCGGCCGACGGCTCTATCATCACCAAGAGCTTTGAGGACCTTGCCGCACTCCACGCGGCAAGCCCCGTGCCCATCGTGGTGGGCGGCGGCGTTAAGACGGCCGACTTGCCGCAGCTTAAGGCCACCGGCGTCGACGGCTTCTTTGTGGTAAGCGCCGTCTGCAGCGCCGACGACCCCCATGCCGCAGCCAAGGAGCTTGTCGACACCTGGCAGCAGGCATAGGCATAGGCCGAACAGCTGATTCGCAGCCTCATATCTTCAGCAATGGAAAGCGCATCCCAGTTTGGGCCTCCATTCCGGGATGTGCTTTCCGTATGCGACCCTTACCCCGCCAGATACGCTTCCAACGCCGGCAAAGTCGCCTCTGCATCGTGGCGGCCGACCTGGTAGATGCGCTCGAGCTCATCCGGTTCGCGGCACAGCGACGGCACCTTCACCGATTCGCTCGGCCGCACCACAAAGATTTCGCCGGCAGCCTCTCGACGTGCCAGGTCATCGAGCGTGGCATTGTAGACCTCATGCCGATGCTCAAGCGCTGCAACAAACTCCGGATAGTGACGGAACACGCGCCGCAGCATGGGCATCACGCTGTTGGGCTGCTTCACAAAGCCCGCCGGCTGCGTGAGTACCACGATATTGCGGTCATACCCCTGCGCAAACAGCCATGCGCTGGGAATAGAATCAGCCACGCCACCATCCAGATACTTATGCTCGTCAATAGCAACGGGACGCGTCGCCACAGGAATGGCAGACGACGCCCGGATCCACTCGATATCGCGCTCGTCGCCATACGGTAGATCGTGGTAGACGGCCTTGCCCGTCTCGATATCGGTACACACGCACGTAAATCGCATGGGGCAGGCGCGATACGCCTCCAAGTCGATGGGATCGCGCTCGATAGGCACCTCGTGATAGGCAAAATCGGCATTGAACATATCGCCGGTTCGCAGCCAGCTGGTCACGCTCGCATAGCGCTTGTCGGCGCAATAGGCCTTGTTGTAACGAATGGCACGGCCGATCTGGCGCGATTTAAAGTTGTAGCCAAACGCCGCACCCGCCGAGACACCCACCATATGGTCGCAGGTCAAACCGCGCTCCATCCAAACGTCGAGCACGCCCGCCGTATACATACCGCGGTAGCCGCCTCCCTCGAGCGCAAGCCCCACCGTGCGCGTCGTATCCGGCTGTGCCATGTGACCATCTCCGTTCCTGCGTTTTAAAACGGGACAAGTATACCCGTCAACATATGTCGACTCAGTCGCATTTTTCATGCGCACCCAGGCGTTGCCGTTTGGCGAATAATAGCCGTCCACAGCATGTGCGCCCATATATAATTGTGCACTGTTGTCTATACTACTCAGCTGTTATCAACAGCGAACATTAGCCGGCAAAGTAACTCAACAACGCAGCAAGGCGGGGGCCTGGATACACGCAAGGCGCCGAGCAACGACGCGTGTACACTACGAGCTCGCCCGACGCCATCCGCCCCGACCTCAGAAAGCCGCTTACAACATGGACACCGCCAGCAATTACACCGAAACGCTCGAAAAGACCGTCCGTGACCTTCTCGAGCGTCAGGATGATCTGATTAGGACGGCCTTTACCGACCAGCTCACCGGACTTGGCAACCGCGGCGGCTTTGCCCGTTCCCTAGAGGAAATCTGGGAGCAGGAACTGCCCGTGACCATGGCGTTTATCGACATCGATAACCTTAAGCACTGCAACGACGTCTTTGGGCATGACGAGGGCAACCGCTATATCTTGCAGGTAAGTCTCTATCTCAAGCTGTATATGAAAGTGGACGAGGCGGCGTTTCGCATAGGCGGCGACGAGTTTGCCATCCTGTCTACGATTGCGACCGAGGACGACCTCGCCGAGCGCCTGGAACACTGCCGAACGGTCCTACTCAAAAACAACGATTCCGAGATGCCTCACTCGTTTAGCTACGGAGTGTCGCACGCCGACCCCGCCCTGGGTGAAGTCTCCAATCGCATGACACTCGATGCCGACCATCGCATGTACGACTACAAGCTACGCCATGCCATGCATCTTGATCGACGCAATATCGCGCAAGTCCACACCGACGACTTCGAAATAAGCGATCGCGTTTTTGACGCCTTTTCGATGCTCAACGAAGGCCGTTATTGCTTTATCGAGAACTTGGACAAACATCGCACCCTATGGTCACAAGGCGCCCTGCGCGATCTCGGTCTTCCTTCTGAGCATGTAGACAACTGCCACGATTACTGGAAAACGCGCGTCCACCCCGATGACCTTGAGGCCTACATCAACGACATCGACCAAATCTATAATGGCTCCAAACACCGCCGCGTCATGCAGTACCGCATGCGCAATGCCGCGGGCGACTACGTCCTCTGCCGCGCTCGCGGGTTTCGCATCGACGGCGACGGAAATACCCCCTCGCTCTATGTCGGCGAACTTGTTAACCACTCACTCGCCGAGACCGTCGACGCCGCCACGGGCCTCGGAACGCAGCGTATGCTGATCAACGCTATCGATGCCTGCCGTCGCGACCGTTGCGAGACGGGGCTTATAGCGGTCCGCGTTTGTGGCACGGCAAAGTTCAACGAGCTCTACGGGGCCGAGGCTGTCGACAACATGCTCGCCGAATACGCAGGCCGCATGTTATCGATCACCCGCGGCAGAAGTCGCGTCTTCCGCTCGCGAAACGCCCAGTTCGTCGTGCTCAGCAACGATCTGGACCACGAGGCATTCGAGCAACTGACCCATCATCTTAAAGAGGCCGTTTTCGCTCCTGTTCGAATCGCGAACGACACCATTACCCCCGTCTGTCTTGTCGTCCCGGCCTTTTACGAGCGCTTAATCAATCAAGCGACCGCTGTTTTAGGCGAACTCGACCGTCGTCTTCGCGCCGCCGGCGGGCTTGCCCCCAACGACAGCCTCCCCATACCCGAGATTGAGCGTAAAAGCGCCGTCGCCGAACGCATCGATACGCTCACGGGCCTCTATCGACCCAGCGAGTTTATGCGGCGTGCCAACGCATTTCTGAGGACAGGGCGCGACGGCGCTTGGTGTATCGCCACCGTCGACATGGGTCATATGCGACTGTTTAACGAATGGCACGGACAGGCCGAGGGCGACCGCGTGCTCGCCGATGTGGGCACGGTCCTCAAAGACATCGAGAATGCCGAGATGGGCGTCGCAGGATACTGGGGCCAAGACGACTTTTGCATTCTCATCCCCTTTGAGCACGACACCGTCCATCAAATCTATAACCGCGTTCGCGCCGCCGTGGCCAAGCATGATGACGGTGTGGGTTTCTGGCCGTCCATGGGCGTTTGCCCCATCGACCCCAACGAGGAAATCACCATCGACGCGCAGGCCAAGGCCATGTTTACCAATCGGCGCGCAAAAAACGACTTTAAGGAGCGCGTCGCCGTCTTTCGCCCCGAGGAATACAAGCGCGAGGTGGCGTTTCACCGCACCCTCACCGAGTTCCAGTATGCGCTCTCAAACGACCGCATCACCTACTACCTGCAGCCCCAGGTTGATATGGAAACCGGCGAGATCATTGGCGCCGAAGCACTCACCCGCTGGATTGACAAGGACGGCTCTCTCATTTCGCCCGCAACGTTTATCCCCGCACTCGAGGAAAGCGGCTTTGTGGTGACGCTCGACAAGTACATTTGGCAGGGTGTCGCCTCGTGGCTGCGCGGGCGCATCGATCGAGGACTTCGCGTGGTTCCGGTCTCGCTTAATGTGTCGCGCGTGGATATCCTTGCCTGCGACGTTGCCGAACATATGGGGGCGCTCGCCGCCCAATACAACCTACCGCCCGAGCTCATGCGTATCGAGATCACCGAGACGGCTTATACGGGGGAGTCCGAGGCCGTGGACAAACTGACGGCCGACCTGCACACCCGCGGCTTCTCGACCTATATGGACGATTTTGGCACCGGCCAGTCCACGCTCGCGATGCTCAAGAACGTCAACGTCGACGTCATCAAGCTCGACCGCACCTTTGTGCCCACCGACCGCGATCAAGGCCGCAGCGCGCAGATCGTGTCATCGATGCTCGAGATGGCGCAGTCGCTCCATCTGCCCGTCGTGGTCGAAGGCGTCGAGACAAATGAGCAGGCAAACATACTACGCCACATGGGCGCCCGCTACGCTCAGGGCTTCCTCTACTACCGCCCCATGCCGGCGAATGATTTTGAGGCATTGCTCGATGGTGGCAAAAACAACTGATACGCTCGCGCGCAAAACACCACCGCCGAAGGGGACATTTGTCTCCATTAGCTAACTTATATCCCCAACTCAAACCGAATTGGGGATATGATACAAACCGTTGTTCTGCCCAAGGAGGTTATTCATCATGAACGAGTCATATCGCTTGGGCGAGCAATCGATTATTGCCTATCTTCAGCGACTTGCGAATGGTGTCTCGACCGCCGAACTCGATGTTTCCGTGCTGCCTGCTGAGCTACGCGCCGTTGGTGAGCAACTGCAAAAGACGCATGCCATCCTGCAACAAGAGCGCCAGCTGCTTGAGTGCAACGCCTATATCGATCCGCTCACCAACTTGGACAACCGTGGCGGACTCGACCGTCACGTCGAGCAGCTCTGGCGCAAAGGCGACCCCTTCACCTGCGCCTATATTGACATCGACCATCTCAAGCATTGCAATGATAGGTTTGGCCACGCCGAAGGCAATCGCTATATTCTGAGCATCTGTCGCACGCTCTCCGAAACCATGGAGCACGATGAGATGCTGTTCCGTATCGGTGGAGACGAGTTTGTGCTTATCTCGCTCTCTGCAAACGAGACTGAACTCGAGCAGCGCTTGGAGCAGGTACGTGCCGGGCTGATCGAGGCGAGCTCAGGTGGCAAGGCGCCCATGATCGCTAGCTTTAGCTTTGGCTGCTCGCGCGTCAATCCACTTGCCGGCGACACGCGTCGCCAGATGACGATGGATGCCGATCGCAAGATGTATCGCTATAAGCTTATGCATCGTGTGCAGCAACCGAAAGACAATGACGCGCCGCCACACCCAATTGCCGAGCAGCTTCCGTGCAACGACCGCGTATTCCAAGCGATCTCTATGAGCTCCGAGACGCGCTATCCGTTTATCCTCAATCTCGATACGGGCGAATCACAATGGTCGGTTAATGCCGTACGCGATTTTGACCTGCCCTCCCAGCATCCCTACAACTCACTCGACTTGTGGCTTGCCCGCGTTCACCCCGAGGACCGCGACAACGTACGCGCCGAGCTCGACATGGTGATAAACGGTACGTGGCACTTCCACTACATGCAGTATCGCGTGATGGATGCCACCGAAGCATACGTGCTTTGCGACTGCACGGGCTACCGCTTGGACGGCACCGATACCGAGCCCAACATGTACGTGGGCATGATTATCAACCGCAGCTTGGCAGATACGACCGATTCCGTGACCGGCCTGGGCGACATCCACGCCCTGGTCAACGCCATTGGCGAAATGCGTCGCGTCGCGCGCAAGGCGGGCTTGGTCGCCATTAAAATCGACGATATCGCTCAGGTCAATGCCCGCTTTGGCTTTGATGCAGGCGACCGCGTTTTGGCGGAGAGCGCCGCCTGCCTCATGGATTGTTCGCGCGGTAAGGGTCGTCTGTTCCGCTCGACCGGACCGATGTTCGTGGCGCTTTTCGACGAATTCGATCCCGAAGAGACCGACGCGATCGCAAAGGAAATCGAGCGGTTCCTGGGCTCTCCCGTGCTCTTTGGCTCGTTTGAATATCAGCCGCCCCTTCGCGTGGCCACGCTTCATCTGGATACCGTCGACCGACAGCCCGTTTCCATTTTGAACGAGCTCAAAGTGTTGCTCGGGAAAGCCGTGCAGGTGCCAGGTACCAAACTGGATTAGCACCACGCCCGCACCGCCTCCCCCATCGTGCGATAATCCTCTGCAGAAGTCACCAACAGCAGAGGGAGTTTGTGATGAAGGTTCTTTTGGTCAATGGCAGCCCCAAGGCAAACGGCAACACCGCTCGCGCGCTCGCCGAAGTCGCCGAGCAACTTAAAGCCGAGGGCATCGACAGCGAGGTATTCCAACTGGGCGCCAAGCCCATCCGCGACTGCATCGGCTGCGGTCAGTGCGGCAAGCTTGGCGGTCGCTGCACCTTTGACGACGACGTGGTGAACGAGCTCATCGCTGCCGCCGAGCAGGCAGATGGCTTTGTCTTTGGCTCCCCCGTCTACTATGCGCATCCCAGCGGACGCATCCTCTCGGCTCTCGACCGCGCATTCTATGCTGGCAGCAAGGCCTTTGTGCACAAGCCGGGTGCCGCGGTCGCCGTCGCCCGTCGCGGCGGCACGTCGACCACCTTCGATGTACTCAACAAATACTTCACTATCAACCAGATGCCCGTGGTGGCCTCCACATACTGGAACAACGTCTTTGGTGCCATGCCGGGCGAGGCCGCCCAGGACGCCGAGGGCCTGGCCACCATGCGCAACATCGGCAAGAACATGGCTTGGCTCCTGCATTGTATCGAGGCAGGGCAGGCTGCCGGCATCGAAGCCCCCGAAGCCGATCGCGAGCGCACCAACTTCATTCGTTAGAACGGCGGAACATGAATATCCAGATTTTTGGCACCAAGAAGTCCTTCGATACCAAGAAGGCCCAGCGCTATTTTAAGGAGCGCCGCATCAAGGTGCAGTTTATCGACCTTAAGGAAAAGGAGATGAGCAAAGGCGAGCTCACGAGCGTGATGCAGGCGGTCGGCGGCATCGACAAGCTGCTCAACCCCAAGGCCAAGGACGAGGAGACGCTCGCGCTCATCCAGCACCTCACCCCTAGCCAGCGCTTCGACAAGTTGCTCGAGAACCAGCAGGTTCTAGCCGAGCCCATCGTGCGCAACGGCAAAAAGGCCACCGTCGGTTATTGCCCCGATGTATGGGGAGCCTGGGAGTAGCCTGTGTTATTTGCCGGCGCGTGGGTATAAGAGCAGGCGTTTGGCATAAGATTCAACTGTAAGCCATGTCTAACAAAGGAGGGCACATGCCCAACAAACCCGTGAAGATCATCATGCTTACCGGATACCTCGGTGCCGGCAAGACCACACTGCTCAACCACATCCTCGCTAACGACGGCGGCATCCGCGCCGCCGTGATCGTCAACGATATCGGCGAGATCAACGTCGACGCCAGCCTCATCGCCGACGGCGGCCTTTCCGAGACCGACGACCTCATCCCGCTCACCAACGGCTGCATCTGCTGCACGCTTTCGGACGACCTTGCCAACCAGCTGCAGGGCATCGCCGATTCGGGCAAGTTCGACTACATCATCATCGAGGCCTCGGGTATCTGCGAGCCTATCCCCATCGCCTACACCATCTCGAGCTTCTGCGACGAGGCCAAGGTGGGCGGCGAGCCCAAGCTAGCGCTCGACAACATCGTGGCCGTGGTCGACTGCGCCCGCATGTACGACGAGTTCAACGGCGGTCGCGACCTGCTGGCTGAGGATATCGACGAGGACGACATCGAAAGCCTGCTCATCCAGCAGATCGAGTTCTGCTCCACGCTGATCCTCAACAAGACCGATACCGTGAGCCCTGAGCAGATCGCCGAGCTCAAGGCCATCGTGCGCAGCCTGCAGAAGGACGCCGTGATCGTCGAGGCTCAAAACGGCGAGGTCCCCATGGAGGAGCTGCTCGACACCGACCGCTTCGACTTTATGCGCGCCTACAGCTCCGCCGCTTGGATCGAGGCCATGGAGCATCCCGAGGAGCACGACGACCCCGAGGTGCTCGAGTACGACATCGAGACCTTTGTGTACTCGCGCCGCAAGCC
>CABUBS010000065.1 GCA_902489855.1 uncultured Collinsella sp. | reverse complement strand
GCGATGGCCTTTGGCACCACACCTGCCCAGCTGTGGGCCGATGGCTCGCGCTCGTCCTCAAACATATCCAATTGTCCCCCATTGTCTGTACTTGGAGCGTTGCCTTGAGGCTGCCCCACGTCATCGCGCATGTTGCGCTCGAGTTCCCCCATCGGGGTCCTCCTTCCCTCCAGAGCCCTATGCACACCGGCGGCATACGCCGCGGCAACGTGCAAGATGGGAGGCGATCCGACTTAACCTTAACGGCTCAGGCGCGCCGTCCGATCTGCGACGCGAACATCCCGAGCCAAGAGGAATTACGGTTACTGGTACAGCCGGGGACTTGCACCCCGATTCTCCCAAACGCGCAGGAAAACCGCGCATTCGTGCGTCTCCGCACCACCATCTAGGCCATCGATTATTACCGTCAAAATGGTATCACGCAAAAGGGCCTCGCACGCAGGCGAAGCCCATGGTAAAAGCTATTGTTTGCGATAGGAAAATGCGGTGACGGTCGCAGACTCTAGTGCTTGCCGCCGTGGCTGTTGAGCCAGATATTGCGGCCCAGCATAAGTGCCAGCACCAGCGCGCTCACGTAGCCCATAAAGCCAATGACTGGGATACCAAACACAACCGGCTCGATGCGCGCGTAGTACACCACCGACGAACCGATAAACAGGCCGGCAATCACAATTGCCATCGACATGCGGTCGATAATTCCGCCCAGCTGTCGCAGCGCCTTATCGCTGCTCATGATCTGCGTGTTCACCTTAAGCTGGCCGCGCGTGAGCATACGCGAAGCCAAGCCCAGATACTCGGCCGCCTCGAGCGAGCCCTTCGCCGCGCGATAACTGCTCGCTGCAAAGTCGCGGCTCATCTCGCGCATGCGGGCGTAGGTGCTCTTCTCGTTTTTGATGTGCGTCTGGATGATCTGGATCATGTTGACGTTGGGCATGTACTCGGTCAACAGGCCCTCGAGCGTCACCATGCCGCGCGCGAACATCGTCACCACGCTCGGCAGCTCAACGTCATTCTTACGCGCGAGGTTTAACAGCGAGGTCAAAAACTCGCCGATATCCAAATCCTTCAGGTCAAGGCCCGCAAAGTCAGCCACGATAAAGTCAAGATCGGACAAAAACGCTGAATGATCGAGCTCGGCCGAATCGCCACGCGTCACGGCAAAGCGCATGAGCGAATCCTTGAGCTTGGGCACGTCGCCCTCGGCCACGGCGAAAATCATGTCCTTTACGATACCGCGATCGTGGCTCGACATGCGTCCGACCATGCCCAAGTCGATAAAGTAAACGATGCCGTCCTTGAGGATGATGTTTCCCGCATGCGGGTCGGCATGGAAAAAGCCGTCATCGAGCACCTGCGTCGAGTAGTCCTCGACAATCGCGGCACCGATCTTTTCCAAGTCATAGCCCTCGGCCACCAAGCGTTCAGGATCGGCGATCGAAATGCCGTCGACGTAATCCATAACCACCACGTGCTCGGTGCACAGGTCCAGATAGGATTTAGGGCACGTCACGCCATGAACGCTCTTATGGAACTCGTAGAAGTCGTTGAGGTTTTTGGCCTCGGCCAAAAAGTTGGTCTCCTCGCGAAACGAGGTCCACAACTCCTCGACTACGCCGTGCAGGTCAACGAATTGATCGGTGTTGACGAACTTGGAAACGATACGCACCACCGAGCGGATGATATCGATGTCCTGTGCCATAACCTGCTGCGCACCGGGGCGCTGCACCTTGACGGCCACGTCCTCGCCCGTCACCAGGCGAGCGCGGTGCACCTGCGCAAGCGATGCGCTACCAAGCGGATTGGGGTCGATCGCATCGAACATCTCCCCCAGGCGCAGGCCGTATTCTTCTTCCAGACAGCGGAGCACCACCTCATACGGCACCGGCTCCACGTCGGAGCGCAGACGACGCAGCTCGTCGCAAAAGCGTTGCGGCAGAATCTCGGACCGGTTGGCCAGAATCTGCCCCATCTTGACGAACATGGGGCCGAGTTCCTCGAGCAGGCGGCGCAAACGAACCGGCGTGAGGTTATCCCACACGCGGTACTTTTTGACCAGGCGAACAATCTGCCCGATGCGTTCGCGACGACCCGCCGGCGTGAGCTGGTATTCCTCGTCCGGCGCCATCGCGTCGGGCTCCTCGGGCACCATATCGACAGCGCGCGGCTTCTTGCGAGCGCCCGAGACGGCGGCGTCGACCTCATCGACAACCGCCGCCTCGTCACCCAAGGGATCTAGATTGTTGTAATCGGTGGTGGAATCTGCCATCTGCGCTGCTACTCGGCCTCTTCGGTATCCTTCGCATCGTCGGGCTCAACGGACTCGACGGGCACCGAGGTCACGTTGTCCTCGACCGAATCGACGATGTCGCGCACATGGGCCAGGAAGGCCGTGCGCTCGGGGGCGGTCATAACGCGGACGCGAGCCAGAATGAGCTCGTCGAGCACGCGCTGGGCCGCGGTCTCGCCCTGCGTGCCCAAGCGCTCGGTCAGATCGGAGATGGTACCGCCGGCCTGCTCGAACATATCGGACACGCTGCGGGCGATATCGGGGGCGCCTGCGTCCTTGCGCACCTGCTCACCCTTGGTATTGAGGTCGTCGAGAACCTTCTTGCCGCCTTCGACAGCAACGGCGGCAGCGCCAAAGCCAACGTTGATGGCGCCGTTAACAAGCTGATCGAGTTTCATAACCATGGTTGTCTCCAATCACAAACAACTGCATTGGCGTTCTTGTACCCAAGATTGAGTGAAAGCGACAAAGCGTTTTAGCGCTATTCGATCGACGGGAAATCCCTACCTCACGTTGTCGTTCATCGCGAAAGAGTTCTTCATGGCGCAGCTCGTGGTGTAGAGCACCTTGCCCAGCAGGGCATCGGTCTCCACGCGGACACGCTCGGCAAAGGCCTCGTTGGCGCGTGCAAGCTCGGCAGGCACCTCGGCCTCGGGCAGAGCGGCTACGGCAGCGTCGACGTCATGGATCTGCTTGTGGCCCATGCCACCGACCTTCTCCTGATAGTCCTCCACAGCGCGGCCGCACTCATGGAAACGGACGTCGGCCAGGGCGCCGATCAGGCGGTTGGCCCAGTAGAAGTTTTCGGACGTTACGCGAGCCTGCGTGTCGGCATAGTACTCGGGCATGGTCTCGACGTTGGCGTACAGC
Source organism: uncultured Collinsella sp. (assembly GCA_902489855.1). Classification (GTDB taxonomy): domain Bacteria; phylum Actinomycetota; class Coriobacteriia; order Coriobacteriales; family Coriobacteriaceae; genus Collinsella. The sequence goes on along the minus strand of CABUBS010000065.1, from coordinate 7,669 downwards.
GGAACCAGCGCGTTAAACGAGTTGGAACCAAAGGCCATCCACTGCACGGCGCGATAGGCCGGCTGCGCATAGGGACGCAGCTGCAACACGGCGAGCTGGCTGTTGCGGTTGATGCCGATGGGACGATAGGCGCCGCGCGTGGCGGGCGTGCCCTTGCTGCCGTAGCAGTCGTACTCCGTGCCCTGGTAGTGGCTCGAAAGCACATACTTGATGTCCTCGATGGTCACCTTGCGCTCGGGCACGCGGCTCCAGGGGATATCGTCGCTCTCGGGCGTAAAGTCGGCGTCGGGGCCGTCCCACACGTCGCTGGGGTTGAGGCAGCGCTGCATGTACCAGGCGCGCGGCGTGTTGTAGACATGGTCGCTGTCGCTGTGCGAGCCAAAGGCCTCGCGCGGGTTAAAGACCGCTGCGGGACCGTCGCCCTCAACGCCCAGTGTCAGGTCCAGGTGCCACTCGGCCATCCAGGCGCGCAGGTCGGCAGAGCACAAGTGGTCGGCCTGGGCGCCCTCGGCGTCGTCCAGGTCAAAATTGTCGATACCCAGCTGGTTGGGCATGGTCACATAGGCGTCGTCGGGCACGCGCTTGGCGATCCAGTGGTGGCCGCCGATGGTCTCGAGCCACCAGATCTCGTCCACGTCGCTAAAGGCGATTCCGTTGTTCTCGTAGGTGCCGTAGCGCTCGAGCAGGTCACCCAGAATGCGTACGCCGTCGCGGGCGGACTTGGCGTATGGCAGGACCAGGGTCACCATGTCCTCCTCGCCCAAGCCACCGGACTGTGCCGGAACGTATCCGTCCTCGCCCTCGTTGCCCTTGGCGGGCACATAGTCCACGAGCGGGTCGGCGCCGCGAACGCGCTCATTGGTGGTGAGCGTCTCGGTTGCGGACATGCCAACATTGAGCTCGTTGAATCCGGCCTCGGCCCAAATACCGTGACCGGGAACGACGTCGGGGACGCTCGTGTAGCGCATGGGATTGTCGGGCAACTCAACGGTCAGGTGGCTCAGGACGCTCGTGTAGACACGCGGCCGCTCGTCGGGATGCACCACGCGCATACGCTTGGGCTCAAACACCCCGTTGGACGAGTCCTCGTTGCGGGCGACCAGCGTCGACCCGTCGTAGCTCGCGTTCTTACCAACCAAAATCGTTGTGCACGGCATGCGCATCCTCCTTGAGCGAAGAAATCAAACGGCAACAGTGTATCGCTTCGGCGCAAAAAGGGCGAAACCGCCGCCCCGGCAGCCCCTGTGGTCAAAAAATGCCAAATATGAGTACTGTCACCAATTTAGTAGCAGCAAATCCCGCTATCTTGGACGCCAGAAATCCCCACTTGTCCAAAAGTTGAACAAAGTAATTCCACATGTGTTCAATAATAGTGACTCCCTAATGATATTCACTATCATTAGGGAGTCAAAACTACCTCAAAGATATGTAACCAACGAGGCAACAGTACTCATATTTGGCATTTTTTGACCACGGGGTATCTAACCAACCCCCTAAACGTCCTCCAAACGCCTATTTTACCGCGCGTTCGGCCGCCTCGATCACGTGCTTGGCGAGAATCGCCGTCGTCACGGCGCCCACGCCACCCGGGACAGGCGTGATTGCGCCAGCAATCGGCTCCGCGGCATCAAAATCGACGTCACCGACCAACTTACCGGCCGCCTCGTCCCAGTTAATACCCACATCGATGACCGTCTGGCCCTCACGAACCGCATCCGCACCAATCGTGCGCGCGCGTCCGACTGCGGCGACCACAATATCGGCAGCACGGCATTCGGCAGCAAGGTCGCGCGTGTGCGTGTGGCACGTCATCACGGTAGCATTGCGCGCCGTAAGCATGGCGGCAACAGGACGCCCGATCACCAGCGAGCGACCGACAACGGCAACCTTGGCACCGTCCAGCTCAACGCCATAGTGATCCAGAATCGCCAGCACGGCTTCGGCAGTGCAAGGGGCAAAACCCTCGCCGCGACCCGAAAGCGCCGTAAGCAGCGATGCCGGCGTCATGGAGTCAACGTCCTTGGCGGGATCGAGCACCGCGGCGACGGCGTCCTCATCGAGCGCAGCGGGCAGCGGGCGAAACATCAGGCAGCCATGAACAGTCGGATCGGTATTGATGTCCTCGATCACCGCCAACAACTCGTCCTGCGAAACATCGGCAGGCAACAAAACGCGGCGAGCTTCGATGCCCACCTTTTCGCAGCGCTTGAGGGCGCCACGCTCGTAGGACAGGTCGTCCTCGCGCTCACCTACACGCACGATAGCCAACGTCGGAACAACGCCGCGCTCGCGCAGGGCGGCGCAACGGGCAGCAAGCTCCTCAGTCAAAGCACGAGCGACGGGAGCACCCTTTAGCAGTTCAGCCATGGCTATCCCCTCTTCCTCGCGGCGTCGGCAGCACGGCGCGCCAGCGCATCGGCACGCGGCAGCCACGTATCCAGCAGTTCATCGCACGCCGCCTCGAGCTCTTCGGCGCGCGCCCGATCCTTCATGGACGTGGTATTGGCAAAGAGCGTCAGGCTCGCACCCTGCATGGCGGCGCGGCAGAAGACGGCGCCGCATGCCACATCGGACAGCAGTTGACGCGACCCCTTGTCGGCCATGTCTTCGAGCAGCGCCAACGCACGGCCGCAGGCATCCATGATGCGGTACGGCGGCATGGCGGCCACATGCAGCGCATCCTGAATCGCCGCGGGTCGAGCCTGATCATCGCGCGGAATACCGTATGCGGCAGACACCTGGCCATAGGCGCGAACGTCCTCGGCAACCAAGTCGACAAGCTCCTGTGCCAACTCGTCTGCCTGGGCAAACGCGCGCGTCAGATCATCCGCGCGATCGGCAAGCGCAGGATTCGCCGCGCCATAGCGGGCGACCATCCCGCACAGCGAGGCGCCCAGCGCGCCCACAAAGGCGCTCGCGCTGCCGCCACCGGGAACGGGCTCGCGCGCAGCCAGTGCCTCGGCAAAACCGCGACAGGTTTTATCCATCATCTCTTGGCTCATACGCATGCACCTTCAAGTCATATACATCGGTCGTGTGGCAACCGCCTGCTGACCGTATCGATCACATAATGGTGCTAAGTCTAGCCCATAAGCACACGAGCGTCAGCGTACCTGGCCATCGCGGATTTCTATGGCACGCGATAGGCGGCGGCAACGCAAACATGGGACACATGGCCCACCTTTCGAGACTCTCTGGCAGCACAAACCGGGGCATATCTATAAATAAGGAGCCCGTTGGGGCACGGCTGCGCAACGACCACAAACCACGAACGGAGGTATTAACGCACTCATACAACCCACGCACAAAGACATCTGCCGCAAACACAATCGACGCCCCGGCAGCATGCGGTGCCGCGATGTCGCCAACAGACAAGGAGGACGCCACCATGAAGAAAAAGACCCTATCGATCCTTTCCCTTTGCATCGCCCTCTTTGCCGCGCTCGCCCTTGTGGGCTGCGGCGGGAGCGCTTCGAGCGGAGGCAGCAGCGCCGCCAAGAGCGAGAGCAAGGAAAAAGCTCCTGTCGCCGAAAAGACCGACTTTATCTGGTTTAAGGTCGAGATGCCCGAAGGCGTCGGCGTAAGCGACTCCGCCGGTAAGAACGCCGACAGAGTCCATCTCACCTTCCCCGAGAACGAGAACACCACGGTCGACCAATTCATCCCCGTTTGGCAAGAGAAGATGACGGCCGAAGAGTCCTTTGCCGAGCAGGCCGAAAGGCATACGGGGACGTTCCAGTGGGAAGACGGCGACCCCGTCGAGTACAACGGCAGGACATGGCTCACCGGAACGTACAAGGACAACAGCGGCACCTCAACCATGCTCTTTACCGACGTTGAGCCGGGAAGCATCTACATCCTCATCCCGAACTTCGACCAGCATAAGAAAGAAGCCGAGGCGCTCCTCAACTCCATCGAGTTCCCTGACGACATGAAGGAGGCTGTGAAAGAGGCCCGCGGCGTCGAGATTTCGAGCATCGAGATCAAATAGCAAGGGTCCAAGCACGCCTGTGCACGCGCTCCATTAAAAGCGTGGGCACCAAACCCCGGGGAGGGCCGACAGCATCGGCCCTCCCCTCTTTTGCGTCCGCGCATATTGCCACTTAACGGCGCAAATCCGGCCCCCAGAATGGGACACATGGCCCACCCGAACGAGCCGCTCGCGCGTACAGTAAAGGCAGGTAATCCATGGGCGGTTACAGATCGAGGAGGACACGACCATGAAAAAGAAGGCCTTTGCGATTCTCACCCTCTGCATGAGCCTCTTTGCCGCAGTTGCCCTAGTGGGCTGCGGCGGAAGCGGCGGCGCTGCCGGCAGTGGCGGTAGCGGCGGCGCGGAAAAGCCAGCCTTGGATATGAGGACCGACTTCATCTGGTTTAAGGTCGAGGTCCCCGAGGGCGTCGAAATCACCGACGTCGCCGGCGATACCGCTGACAGAGCCCAGTTTAAGTTCACCGAGAGCGAGCACGCCAGCGATCGCTTCATCCCTGTCTTCGACCCCGACAAGAACGCTGACGAGCTGTTCGACTACGAGGCCAAGTGGAAGGCCAGCTCCGGATGGACCGAGAGCGACCCCGTCAAGTACAACGGCAAGACCTGGCGCAGCGCCTACTTCACGCACTCCGGCGGCGTGACGACCGAGTACTTCACCGACGTTGACGGCGGCAGCGTGTACGTGCGCATCGACAACGTCGAAGAGCACAAGGACGCCGTCGAGACCATGATGGAGTCCCTTGAGTTTGCCGATGACATCGCCGAGGCAAAGACCGAGGCCATGGACGTTAAGCTCGACGACATCGAGATTAAGCGCTAAGCGACTCGCGAGCGCAACGAAAAACACGAGCGCAGTGCCAACAAGCGGTGGTGCCCCAGCGTTTCGCACTAAGGGAGGGCCGGTAAACCGACCCTCCCTTTCTTATGCCGATAGCCGGCGAACGCGAGGGTGCCGGGCGGCAAAACCACCCCCAACGCGGTAGCAGTACAAATAGACAAGCGCCCCAACGCGTCCGCCCGCCGATTTATAGCGCCGCACAGACAATTAAGCCAACACGTTTAGACATCCGGGCAGTATAGTTACCAAAATGAGTGCATAACCGCACCTTGCGAATGGAGGAGTCATGGCCGAACATCATGCCATCAGTCGCCGAGCGTTTACGCTGGGCCTTGGATTTGCAGCGTTGTCGCCGCTGACAAGCCTGCCCGAAACCGTCACGCTGGGCATTAGCCCACGGACAGCCTTTGCGGACGGCACGGCCGAGCTAGCGGCCAACCTCAACAATTTCGTCATTCGCCTTCGCCCCGCAGGCTATTTTCGCACCGCGAGCGTCAACGAAGACGGCAACGTCATCGGCAACGTCTGCCACCTGTTTAATGACGGCACGTCCAGCAAGCTCATCCTTGAGCACGTAGGGACCGATGCGGACGGCACAAACTGGTATGCCATCCGCACCCTGCTCAATTTCGAAGAGCACAAGAAGACGGGCTACAGCATTTGGTCGGTCGATGGCGACTCGGACAAAGATGGAAAGGTCATCCACGTATGGAGTGGCGAGTACGACCATAAGGACAGCCGCGCCTATACGTTCGACCACCAGTTCGACGGAACTTATATTATTCGAGACCGCATATACACGAAAAACGGTATTAACTACCTGGCCATAGAATCGAAAGGCAAAGACCAAGACAACAACAAGATTTGCCAAAAGAAATATTCCATTCCGTGGGAGCTCGAGCTTGTCGGCTACAGCATGGACAAGACCAATGCCACAGTTAGCAGCATCGACTGGACCACGTATAGCAGCTACGTCGACGGACCATGTTGGATGAGCCACGTCGAAGGCAACAAGTACCTCGACGAGCTGAGCATCCCGGGCACGCACGATTCGGGAACTTGCAGCGTGGACAACGACACCGAACCCCAATCCTCGCAAGCAAAGTGCCAGCAGGACTACATCCCCACGCAGTTGCTCGAAGGCATTCGCTATTTTGATATCCGACTCGGAAAAGGCAACGACCCCGGCATCGACCATGGAAGTTGCTACCTGCTCAAAAAAGACGGGCACTTCATGCATCTCTCCGATGTCGTTGGCTACTTCAAAAAGTTTTTGAACGAAAATCCGTCAGAAGCGCTCATCATGCTTGTATCCCGAGGCAACAACGAGGCTACTGACGAGAGCCTTACGACGGCTTTCGCCAAGGTTTTAGACGACAACCCCAAACTGTTCTATACGTCGAGCCGCGTTCCCACACTGAACGAGGTGCGCGGAAAGATCGTCCTGCTGCGCCGATTTGGACTCGCCGGCGACAGCGTAAGCGGCCACACGTGGGGCCTCGACCTAACCGAATGGGACAACAAAATCGCAGCACACCCCAGCAGCTCCTCTATGTGTCTCGTCCAAAACGCGCAAGGCTTTGAAGCCGCAGGGGAAACAGGCGACAAAAAAGCCTATTGCACCAAGGTATATGCCCAGGACCATTACGAATGCACCGGAACCGACAAGATCAGCTGGGTCGATATGGCCCTGCAGGAGACGGCTAAGCTCACCCGCAACGAGGTAGATGTCGAGGACGATAACGGGGCCAAGGAGCAAGTCCTGGAGCGCTGCTGGTCTATCAACTACACCAGCTGCACGAATCACAAGCAAGGAAGCAACCCATTTACCGCAGCGCGAGTAGTCAACGAGCATCTGTACAAGAGCCCGTACATCAACCCCAGCGACAACGAGGAAACAAAGTCAGATTACCTCAAGCACATTGGCATCATCGCATCCGACTTTGTTGATGCGGCGCTGGCCCGGAGCATCTACCAGCGCAATTACGATTACGATACACAGCACAAGCAGACAGCTTCGTACTACCTCCCGACCCGCATGCGCATGACGTACGGCGACTCGCTGAGCGATGCCTCGCTCCAGGATGGCAAGACCGTTGGCGAGGGCCATTTCCGCCTTGTCGACAGCAGCAACGTACTCAACGTGGCGGCTTCGGGCCATGCGTTTACCATCGAATATGTGGATGTCGACGCCTTGGGCAACGAGACCGTTACGGAGCTGCGGGGTCATGTGCCCATCGATATCGATCCGCGCGCGTTGACGCCCCATTTTGAGGGGCTCGAAGGCCTTAAGGCCGGCGAAGACGTGCGCGCCAAGATTGCGGCATCACTCGAGGGCAAGCTCGAAACCGATGCCTGCACGGCCCAGCTCGAGTTTGTGCACGACGCGAACGGCGCTCCGGGCACGGCAATGGCCGAGGGCGAAACATTTGCCACAGGAACGTACTGGGTGCGTGTGAACGGTCTCTTGGGCGACGCGGCGCAGAACTACACGCTCGCCAGCGACGGAGCCGCAAGCTTTACCGTAGCGGCCTCGGACAGTGCAGGCGGCGCCGGTGCCGGCGGTGGCACGGGTTCCAACGAAGGCAACGCCGACAAGAACGGTAAGGGCAACAAGAGCAAGGGCTCGGGCGGAAAACTCGCCGACACGGGCGACGGCTCTGGCGTTGCCGCCGGGCTCGCCGCTGCCGCCGTGGCGACAACGGTCGCCGGCGCGGCGATGCTTGCCACCGACCGCGAAGACAACGAAGGCGCTAGCGAATAGACAAGCTGGCCTTTTGGACACATTAACTCGATCGGGGGGGACATCACGGGGGTCAACAGAATCAAAGGCCGTG
>CABUBS010000064.1 GCA_902489855.1 uncultured Collinsella sp. | reverse complement strand
CCTGCTCCTTCGGAGCTGCGGATAAGCGGGCCTCGTGCTGCGGAATGTTTTTTAAGGGGATGCCCCTGGGCGGCCCTATGATAACGTGATTAGCGATGTCTACAGGGACCCACGCTTCGAAGGGGCGCCGGGCTGAAATTATGGCCTTTTATTGATAGGGGCTCTTGCTAGGCTGAGGCGCTTATTAGAGGCAGGCCTCGGCGATGCGCTTTTTGAGTTCGTCGATGCCGGTACCGGTCTGGGAGCTTGTGATGATCACGTTTTCGGCCGGGACGTTGAGCTGCTTTTTGATGGCTGCTGCCTGGCGGGCCTGCTGGGTGCGGCTGAGCTTGTCGGCCTTGGTGAGGCAGACGATAAAGTTGAACTCGTTGCCCTGAAGGTAGTCGATCATGTCGTGGTCGAGCTTGCTGGGGTCGTGACGAATGTCCACCAGTGAGACGACCAAGTTAAAGCTGCGCTCGGAGTCGAAAAAGTCGCCGATAAGCTCGGCCCAGCGGTCGCGCTCGGCCTTGGAGCGACGGGCGAAACCGTAACCCGGCAGGTCCACGAAATGCACGTCATCGGCCTCAAAGAAGTTGATGTTGCTCGTCTTGCCCGGCGTACTGGAAACCTTGACTAGGTTCTTGCGGCCAAATAGCTTGTTCATAATCGACGACTTGCCCACGTTGGAGCGGCCGACAAAGCTCACCTCGGGGCAGGTGGACTCGGGAATCTGCGAAACCTTGCCATAGCTGGCAACGAACTTGGCAAGCTGGTAGTTAATGGAATCGGCCATGGACACTCCTTGGTCGTAGGTTCTTACAAAAAGAGCGTGCTATTGCGCGGCGGCGATACGACGAACGATGTCAAGCGTGATGCCGCTCGCGGTACGAGCGTACTCATCCAGATCGAACTCGCGCTCACAAAACGCGTCATATGCCTCGTCACAATTATCGCTGATAGCGCGCAGCACCAGGCAATCGACACCATTCTTGGCCGCGATGTGCGCAATTGCCGCGCCCTCCATCTCGACGCAATCGGCATGCGTGGCCTCAATCGCAGCGTTACGCATGGCGTCACCCGTAACAAAGCGGTCACCCGTGGCGATAGTGCCACACAGGAACTGCTTGGGGTCCTTCTTCGCAGAAGTCTCATCCGCCGAGGCATCCACAAATCCATGCTCGGCAAGCACGGCGGCGGCAACATCAGCCAACGCCGGCGTCGAGACAAACTCCTCGAGCCCCGGCGCGGACTCGGCGATGAGTGCCGTATCGGTATCCAGATAGCGCAGGCACTTGCCTATAACCACGTCGTTAATATGCAGTTTAGGGTTTAGGCCTCCCGCGATACCTGAAAACACAACGGCCTGCGGGGCATATTTGCTGATGAGATGCTGCGTTGCGGCAGCGGCGTTCACGGTACCCATGCCAGCGGTCGTGGCGACCACCGTCAGACCGTCAAGCTCGCCGCTCACAACGGTCAAGCCCGCCTCCTGCGCCTCATGTGCGCCACTCAGCTCTTCTTTAATCTGCGCAACCTCTTTTTCGAGTGCGCCTATGATCGCGATGGTTGCCATGCCATCCCCCAAATCCGTGCAAATTGCTTATCCACGGTATGGTACCAGCATTTTGGCTCTTTCACTTTTTACGAAGTCGCTAGGCCAACGAGGACCGCACATCATAGAGCGCCTTTGCAATCGCGGCCACGGCCTCACTCGATTGGTCGCTCCACGGCATCGACGTCATGATGCTCATAACATAGCTATGGCCGTCGACGTCGATCAGTCCGGCATCACATGTCGAATAGCAACCGTCCTCGCTGATCCAGCCTGCCTTGTTGCGCACCGAGACTTGATCGTCCGCAATGCCATCGCGAATAAACGAGCGCGATGTTGATGCCAGAAGGCCCGACAACCACTGTGAAGTCTCGGTATCCGTGCTCAGATACTCGCTCATCTCACGCCATAACCTAGCAGAAGTGCGCGGGCAATAGGTGGGAAAATCACTCATCGGATCGAGCGCGGTATCGTAATCGATGCCAAGACTGACAATCCAATCCTCGTAACCGGCATGGTCAAACGCCGCGCGTAACGCAATAAACGAATCGTTATCCGAATTAACGACCGCGGCCTCGATGAGTTCGCGCACCGTCTGCCAGCCCATGTTATAGCCACCATAGGTGCCAAGGGAATCATCGAGTGAGACCTGACCCGTCTCGACCAGGGATTCGCAGATGTACAACGCATAGAGTGCCTTGTAGCTACTCGCGCCGTAAACCTCGACATCGGCGTTATACGTCACGCCCTTGCCGCTCGACAAATCGTAAAACACCACGCCCACATCGCCCAATTCCTGGGCCTGATCAAGGGCATCTTGGAGCGCGGCGAGGCCCTCATCCTCCAGGGCGGGGATCTGGTCATCAACCAGTGAGAAGGTCTGCACGGTATCGCCTGATGGAACATCGTTAAAGTCCGCCTTCGAAAGCCTCGTCTTGAGGCTCGCTGTCGACAGGGTTTGACTTGCGGTGGCTTTAGATTCAGAGACCTTTTTGTTTTGCGTCTGCACCGTTGACGCATCTGAGTGTGCCATTCGCTCCGACGCGTAGGTTTTGGCGGTAATTCCGAGGATAATAACCGTCAACGTCAGCATCCCAATGGCGGCGATCTTCGTCACGCGGATGCGAGCGCCAGCAAGGCCACGCGAAGACGTGCCCTTCGTCTCATATCTGCTGCTATGCTGCGGCACATACTCGTCCCGCGATGCGTTGTTTCGCACGTGGTCTCCTGACTGCTACCGTTCATATACGAGCAGCATAATACCGAGCAGGCATTTCTTTCCAAAGATATTCAGCGGCGTTTAAGGTGTCTCTAAAGAAACCACAAGCGTATTTATCCAAATGGCACGATTCTGTTGCGCATCTCCGCCCAAAACGCAGTGTTGCGGTGGAATAGTTCCTGTTTGGGCGGCATAAGCCGAAAAACAAGAACTATTCCACCGCAACTTGACGGGGCTCTTTAGCAATCAACTAGGTGCCCGGGGGCACTCATTTAAGTCTGTCCCAAATGAGTGCCCTTGGGGGCGAAAATGGCTCGCTAGCCGATGGCGTTTTTGAGTTCCGCGCGGCGCTTTTTCATGCCCGTCATGACGGCGTTGCGTAGCTCGGGCATGCGCGCGGTATCCATCTGGGGCACGCCCTCGAGCTTATAGGGAATACCCAGCTGCTCGTACTTGACGACACCCATCGTGTGATACGGCAGCATCTCCAGGCCAACCACGTTATGCCATGGAGCGATTAGACGACCGAGTGCCTCGCACTCCTCCACTGTGTCGGTAATGCCCGGCACCACCACGTGACGAATAACAACCTTGATCTTGCGGCGCGCGAGCTCATCACCAAACGCCAGAATGCGTGCGGGATCGCAACCGGTCAGCTTTTTATGCTCGACAGGATCGGCGTGTTTAATGTCGAGCAGCACCATATCGGTCTCGTTGAGTACGGCGTCGAACTTCTCGGGATGCGCGGGATCGAACGCATAGCCGCAGCTATCCAAGCAGGTGTGCACACGACCATCGGGGTTATTGTGCATGGCGCGGAACAGGTCGGCCAAAAACTCAGGCTGCAGGAGCGGCTCGCCGCCGGATACCGTAATACCACCGCTGCGGTAAAACTCATGGTTGCTCTGAAACTCGTCCATCAGGTGCTCGACGGTCACCATGGTGCCGCCGTTAACCGACCAGGTATCGGGGTTGTGGCAATACGCACAACGCATGGGGCAGCCCTGAACAAACACCACAAAGCGGATGCCGGGTCCATCGACCGTTCCCATCGTCTCAATCGAATGCACGCGGCCCAGGGTAAACGCAGAGTCCTCGGGACGAGCGTCCACTCCCTCAAGCGTCATTTCAGCCATTCCCGCTACCTTGCCTCTCATTGGTTTTAGCTACATAAATGCCAGAGTCATTCTAGCCCATATGCTTGATGGCGAAACGGTTTAGCGGTCAATTGGATTGTCCTATTTGGCCCCATGCAAAAGCGGCGGGAAGGTTGTCGCAACCCGCCCGCCGCCGAGGCAATAGAAATCGATAGACGCCAGGCCTTTACGCCTTAAGCGTGAGCACCGCACCGAAGGCGGTCGGGCCGCAATGGCTCGAGATGACACCGCCGACCTGAGTCCAGGTAACGTCCTTAAAGCCCAGGTCGTACGCATAGACTTCCATGTCGTCGCGCAGCTCCTGGGAAAGACCTACCGAATACGCCAGGCCAATGTGCGAGTAGTCGATCTCGCCCTTCGCAACCATGTGGTCAATAAAGGCACGGGCGCACTTGAGCATAGAGCCGCGAAACTTCTTGGTCGCCACAAACTTACCGCCCGTCACCTCAATGCAGGGCTTAATCTTGAGCAGGTGGGCGCCAAGGAATGCCACGTTGGACAGACGGCCGCCCGCCTTAAGGAAGGCTAGGTCGGTAGGAACAAAGCCCAGCAGCACACGGTCCATGACGGAATTCGTAAAAGCAAAGATCTCGTCGACGGTGGCATCGGGGTGAGCCTCGATGTATTTGGCGGTCTCGACGACAACGAGCGACTGGCCCACCGAGACAAAACGCGTGTCCATGGAGTAGACGTAGTCGCGACCCTTGGCGGCGATCTTCGATGATTGATGCGAGCAGGTCGTGACCTCGGAGTACGCGAGATGCAAAATGGTCGCGTCGGGCTGCTCGGCATGAATGCGGTCATACACGTGAGCAAAATCCGCCGGCGCACAGCCACTGGTCTTGGGCATCACGCCAAACTCATTGCAGCGTGAATAAATCTCGAGCGGATCGATCGAACCGTCCTCGACGGTCTCGTCACCAATCGTGACATGCATGGGCACGCGCACGATGCCGTAGCGCTCGCAGAGCTCCGGCGTCACATCCGACCCAGACTCAACCACGATTACGTACTTGCCCATTATCATCACGACCCATCTCAACATTGGCTTTTCAACACATGGCACGCGCCGCCGCACTGTTGCACAACGGCGTCCAAGCGCCAAAGAGACGCCGTCCCTTGCACACAACAAAGGACAGCGTCTCCCTGGAAAACTCCGTGCTTACCTGAGATTTTACACGGTTTATAAATGAGTGTTACTTATCCCGCAAACGGTAGCTATACGCGATAAACGGTAGTTCGCTGCGGCAACTGCGACACATTCCGCCCAGCAAGTCCAATCGTGCTCCACGCACGGTTAATGCGCGAGGCGGTAGAAATCCATCGACGCCGCACCCTCGGCATGCAACCCCATCGCCGAAACCGCCGGCGAATAGGTACGGCTCGTAAGTGCCGCCTCGCCGCTGTTGGCAAAAATCTCGACCATCGTAGTGTCCGAAAGCACGCGCAGGTCGCGAAGCTCGCTGAGCTCGATCGACCTTTGGTCGCGCCCATAGCCTTCGTCACCCATGTCGAGGGTAAGCATCCCGTCCGCATAACGTACAAAGACACCCTTGCGGATTTCGAGCTCGACCATCTTGGCGCCCTCACAGGAAACCACAAGATCAAACAGGCGTCCCGGCTCCTCAACGGTTTCACCGCCTGTCGCGCGAACGCAGTCGCCGCGCATCCTCCCAATCTCGTGCGCCGGCTGCTGGCAGAGCTTACCATCGCGCATGCTCAGCTCTCGCGGCACCGTCAACGCGCACTGCCACCCGCGCGCCACCGTCGGGTTTTCCGCCGTCGCATCGGGGCAACCCGACCATCCGATCATCAAACGCCGGCCTGCAGCATCCTCAAAGGACTGCGGAGCATAGAAATCAAAACCGGCATCGACCATCGGGGGCATGCCCTGCCCGGTGATCTTAAAACTCGGCGCCTCCCAATCGGCCTCGATAGGGAACCACACGCACTGATGCGGATTGCGGTAACGCCAACCATCGGCAGGCACACCCTGCGGACAGCAAACGAGAACAAGCTCGCCATCAAGCTCAAACAGATCAGGGCACTCCCACATAAAGCCAAACTTCTCGCCCAGCTCAATGCGCGTCGCATAGCTCCAGACCCCTAAATCACGCGAAGTATAGACAAGCACGCAGCCACGGTCGTCTTTCGTACGAGCGCCCAGAACCATGTAGTAGATACCATCGTGCTCAAGGATCTTGGGGTCGCGCACGTGCGTACCGATATCGTCGGGGTAATCGACTGGTCCAACAGCCATGCGCTTCTCGCCCAATTCGTCGGGATTCTCGGCAACCATATGAATCTGGTTTTGCTCACGGCCCGTCAACACGTAGTCGTAATCATCGCGGTCAAAATGCTTGACGTTGCCGGTATAGAAGTAGTGAATCTTGCCATCACGTACAAAGGCAGAACCAGAATACGCTCCGCTCGAATCCAAATCGGAATCGGGGAACAGCACGGGGCCGTGATTCTCGTACGTCACAAAATCCTTTGTCGTCAGATGGTTCCAAAGCACTGGACCGCCATGCGCAGCATCGAACGGATCGTATTGATGATAGATGTGATACGTATCACCAATCTGAACCAAACCGTTGGGGTCGTTGAGCCAGCCAAGCTCAGGCTCCACATGGAACAGAAGCCTATCGGGGTCGGACGCGATGCGAGCCGCCGTCTCATCCTGTCCGACACGCCACTGCTCATAGTCCGCGCGTGTCACCTTGTTTTTTTGATTTAACATCGCCGTTGACTTTCTCGTCTATGGGGAAGGACGCTCGACTCACACGAGTCGAACGCCCTTCCTCAAATGGACTTATCCTCAGATTACACTGAACGGCTCAACTAGAAGCTAACGTCGAAGCCAGCGCCAGCGCCCTCTTCATCGGTGGTCGGCACGCCCTTTGCCTTGTTGTAGGCAAAGATCAAGACGATCGGCACGATAAAGGCGATGAGATTGCCAGCCACATACCACACGAGGGTCTCGGGCGTGACGATGAGCAGGCCAAGCACGCCGGTCAGACCCTGACCGATAGCGCGCACCTCAAAGAGCTTGACGAAGGCACCGCCGCAGCCTGCACCGATGCATGCGCAGATGAACGGAATGATCGAGTAGCGCATGTTTGCAGCAAAGATAGCGGGCTCGGAGATTCCGACCAGCGTCGGGATAAAGGACGACATGCAGATGTTGCGCTCTTTGGAGTGCTTCTTGTGAATGAGGTACATACCGATGGCGCCGCCGCCCTGGGCGATGATGGAAACCGACCAGATGGCCTGGATGTAGTTGAAGCCAGTCGTGGCAACAAGGTTTGCCTCAATACCCTGGATGAACTGATGCGTACCGGTAACGACGAGCGGCTGCAGGAACGCGGCGAAGACAAAGGCACCAAAGACGCCCATCCTGTTGTACAGGATATCGATTACGCCGGCGAGGACGTCACCGATCAGGTTGCCGAGCGGGCCGAACACGGTGAACAGGGCGACGTTAGCAAGAATCAAGGTAACGGTCGGGACAAAGACGAACGAAACGACCTCGGGGATGTACTTCTGGGCAATCTTTTCGACCTTGGCCATAAACCAGGCAGTCAGGATTGCAGGGAATACGCCGCCCTGGAAAGCAACCATGGGAATGGATAGCGGACCGAAGTTCCAGTACTCAGCACCCGTCGGGTCCATAACGAACGTGTTGCGGTTCATAAGGCTCGGGTGAACCATGACGATACCGACGAGGATGCCCAGGATCGGGTTACCGCCAAAACGCTTGACCGCGCTGTACATAACCAGGACAGGCAGGTAGTCGAACGTGGTGGCGATAATGGCAAAGAAGCTTGCGAGGTTCTTGAGGAACTCGCTGTGATCGGCGAGGCTGCCTTCCATGCCAAAGAGGCCGTTGGCAACGATCAGCGACTTAAGGCCGATGATGATTGCAGCGCCGACGAAGGCGGGAATGATGGGGATAAAGATGTCCGAGAATACCTTGAGGACCGAGAAGAACTTGCCCTTCTTGTCCGCCTCGGCGCCCTTGACCTCGGAAGCACTGATCTCCTTAACGCCCGTCAGAGCCATAAACTCATCGTAGACCTTGTTGACGGTACCGGTACCGAAGATGATCATGAGCTGGCCGCTGTTGTACAGCACGCCCTTGACGCCATCGATGTTCTCGAGCTCGGCCTTGTTGTATTTGCTCGTATCCTTGAGCACCAGACGCAGACGGGTCACGCAATGCGTGGCGCCCTCGATGTTCTCCAGTCCGCCGACGTTGTCGACGACTTGCTGGGACACTGCCTTGTAGTCCATGTTCCTCTCCATTCCTTTTCTAAATCATAAAACGGTTCGTTGCCGCTACAGAGACGCGATCGTTGCGTTTGCGCACTTGAGCGCACCGTCGGTGACGGTAAGCGCCACACCCTGGCCCTGCTTGTTGCAGAAGCGAGCGTTGAGCGCAACGTCATCGACAAAGATGGTCGCGATGTCGTCGTCGACGACCAGACGCACATGGTGAGTGCCCTCGCCCTTAAAGAACAACGGACGCTCGAGGCCCATGTTGTTGACCTGGAACCACGGGTACTGGGGAGCCGGCGTGAACTCGAGCTTGCCCTCGCGCAGGTTGGCGCGGAACTCATAGGCAAGACCGGTCTCGGCGTCCTCGGCGAACTTGACCGAGAAGCCGGCAGCGTTACCGCCGAGCTCAATGTCGGCATCGAGCAAGTAGGTGGAGCCGGCATCCGCGGCGAGCACCTGCTCGACCTTGCCCGACTCGCAGGAAAGCTCAAAGGTCTCGACTGCCTTAGCCTCGCCAAAGGCGCCAAGCATGCTGTCGGGGAGCTTGGTGCCGAGCGTTCCGTCGGCACGCTGAACGATCTCGAGGGGCATAAAGGTGCCACCCCATAGGTAAGAGCTGGGGTCGCCGCCCTCGTCACGCGTAGGAACCCAACCAAAGAGAACGCGACGCTCGCCATCGAATGCGGTGCGAGCGGCGTAGTACGCGCGGCCGTCGAAGGAGTCGTCAGCGGGGGTAATCCAAGGACCGTTGATGGACTTGGACATGCGGTAACGGGTCTTGTTGCCGTCGCTGTACTCGGAAAAGACGAGGTACCACCAGTCGCCCATCTTAAAGAGATCAGGCATCTCAAACATGGTGTACAGGCCCGGGTTCCACCAGTCGCCCTGGAACTCCCAGTTGGTCAGATCCTTGGAGGTGAACTTGACCAGGCGGCCGGTCATCAGACGCTTGTCCTCGCCCACACGCGTGCCGAGGATGAGCATGTACTCTTCGTTCTCCTCATCCCAAAGCACAAAGGGATCGCGCCAGTTGCGGTCATCGTAACCCTCCTGGGGCGGAAGCAGCGTCTCGGCGATGTTCTTCTCCCACTTGACGGCGTCGTCGCTCGTTGCGTGAAGAAGAACCTGCTTCATC
Source organism: uncultured Collinsella sp. (assembly GCA_902489855.1). Lineage (GTDB taxonomy): Bacteria > Actinomycetota > Coriobacteriia > Coriobacteriales > Coriobacteriaceae > Collinsella. Next base: position 1,528 of record CABUBS010000064.1, on the reverse strand, counting down.
AAACGTGCGCGGACCTTATCGCGATTGCAACCAGTGTAGAGCGCATGGTACTTGTCGCCCACCTTAAACACCGTGCCGGCATAAATGTACTGGTCGACTTCCTCGTCGCCGCCGCGCTCAAGGCTCTCGCCAAAGTCCTTGTAGTTGACGAAATCCTTGGTCGTAGCGAGTGCCCAGCCAAACGGCTCTCCGAAAGGTTCGGGGTTACGCGTGTCACGCTGATGATAGAGATAGAACGTGCCGTCCTCGCCGTACGGCATGATGTCGCCTACCCAAATTCCCTCAGGCTGGTAATACACCTTGTGCATCCGAGACTTCCTTTCCACGACATACTAACTCGGTACAATGGCAAGATATGTCAATCGTTTTCATATGTCAAACGTTTTCACACCAATACGTCTTTTCGCAGTTCCAGTCGTCGGCAAACGGTTGACATATGCCGGTGAACGGTCATCAGAGGCGTTTGAGGAATTCTTTTGGCACGGGATGAACTACGCGGTTTTGCCCTCAATGAGTTCAACGGGGAGCTTGATATTCGATTCGGGATTATCGCCGTTAATAAGAGCGATGATGGATTGCGCCGCGAGCTCTCCGATGCGATCGATATCTTGACGTACGGTTGTTAAGTCAGGCATAAACGTCATAGTTCGGCGAGCACCATCCGCGCCCACGACCTTAATATCGTCTGGAGTGCTCAAGCCGCGCTGCTTCATCACGTTGAGACAGATGGCCGCCATCGTATCGTCTCCCGCAAAGATGCCGTCAATATCGGGGTTCTCATCGAGGATCTTCGCAACGACCGCGCCCTTTTCGTCGTCGGGCTTAACGAACTCAACCTCACGGACAAGCGCGGACAAACCGGCCTGCTCAACAACATCGAGGTAGGCATCGGTACGCTTATTGGCAGGCATGCGCATGCGGCTATTGCTGCGCAGGCACAGGATACGCCTGCAGCCGTCATCAATCAGACGGCGCGTGGCGAGCTCGCCAATGCCATAGCTGTCACTTGCAATCTGGACAGAGCCCTCGCCAAGATCGCAGTCGATGCCAACCAGGCTCAAGCCCATCTCGGCATATGCCTCGGCACCGATATTGAGGGAGTTGACGATGACGCCGTCGACCATATTGCGGCGGAGCATGTCAATATAGGAACGCTCAAGATCGGGTCGATTGGCGCTGTTGCACAGCAACATCTTAAAGCCGTTTTCCGCTAACGTGCGCTCGACCGCCTGCACAACCTGAGCATGGAACGGGCTGCTCACAAAGGGAACGATCATACCGATAAGATTCAGGCGACCGTTGAGCATGGCACGGGCGATATCGTTGGGCGTATAGTTGATGCGCTCCATCGCGGCATGGACCTTATCGCGGGTCTCTTGGCTAATATAGCCGCGATTATTAAGCACGCGAGATACCGTAGTAGGTGAAACCCCCGCCACCGCTGCAACTTCCTTGATGCCAGGCTTAGCCGTATCCTTAGAACGAGCACTCTCGCGAGCCATAGCACCCTCCCGTCATACGTTTACTT